>JBBSCX010000206.1:0-6744 GCA_038249905.1 Burkholderiales bacterium | reverse complement strand
GGCAGCGCGGCGGCGTTGGCCCATTTGCTCTGCACGATCACCGGCACGGCGTAGCCGCGTTCTGCGGTCTCGATGGCGGGGGCCATCAGGTCGGCAAAAGGCAGGCTGCCGAAGCGCTGCGACAGCGCCATCCAGCCGGCCACGGCACCGGGCACGGTGACCGAGTCCCAGCCGCGCTTGGGCGGCGTCTGCGCGTCGGCGCCGTACTTGCGCGCAAAGTAGTCGGGCGTCCAGGCCGCGGGGGCGCAGCCGCTGGCGTTCAGGCCGTGCAGGCGCTGGGTCTTCGGGTCCCACAGGATGACGAAGGCGTCGCTGCCCAGGCCGTTGGAGCACGGCTCGACCAGGGTCATCATGGCCGCCGTGGCGATGGCGGCATCGGCCGCATTGCCCCCAGCCTGCAATATGCGCAGACCGGCCTGCGCAGCCAGCGGGTGCGAGGTGGAAACGACATTGCGCGCGAAGACGGGCGTGCGCTGGCTGGCATAGCCGGTGTTCCAGTCGAAGGGATGGCTCAAGGCGGGGCTCCAGGTCGGTCAAGTGCACGGCGGGGGGTCCGCCAAACACAGCCCGTGATTGTCGCGCGCTGTGCAGCCGGCTGCAGACAGCAGCGTTAGCCTCGGCGTCCCCGCCGACCTGTGGCCGCGAGCCCCCCGATGAACCGCCCCCTGCTGCTGAACGCCTTCGAGATGGCCTGCGTCGGCCACATCAACCACGGCCTGTGGACGCACCCGAACGACCAGGGCCACCGCTACACCGACCTGGCGCACTGGACCACGCTGGCGCAGACGCTGGAGCGCGGCCTGTTCGACGGCATCTTCCTGGCCGACATCGTCGGCGCCTACGACGTCTACGGCGGCAGCCTGGACCTGACGCTGCGCGAGTCGATCCAGTTGCCGCTGCTGGACCCGATGCTGCTGGTGTCGGCGATGGCGGCGGCCACCACGCACCTGGGCTTCGGCGTCACCGTCAACCTGTCGTACGAAGCGCCCTACCTGCTGGCACGGCGTTTCTCCACGCTGGACCACCTGACGCGCGGCCGCGTGGGCTGGAACATCGTCACCGGCTATCTGGACAGCGCCGCGCGCGCCATGGGCCTGCCCGCGCAGGAAGCGCATGACGCCCGCTACGACCGGGCCGACGAGTTCATGGACGTGCTGTACGGGTTGTGGGAAGGCAGCTGGGCCGACGACGCCATGCAGCGCGACCGCGCCGGCCGCATCTACACCGACCCGGCGCGCGTGCGTGCGGTGCGCCACCACGGCCCGCACTACCGCGTCGAGGGCGTGCACCTGTGTGAACCCTCGCCGCAGCGCACGCCGCTGCTGTACCAGGCCGGGTCTTCAGGCCGCGGCCAGCGCTTTGCGGCGCGTCACGCCGAATGTGTGTTCATCAGCGGGCAGACGCCCGCCGCGGCGCGCGCGCTGGTGACGGCGCTGCGCAACGAGGCCGAAATGGCCGGCCGGCAGCGCGACGACCTGCGCGTGTTCATGGGCGCCACCGTCGTCGTTGGGCAGACCGATGCGCAGGCGCAGGAACTGCTGCGTGACTGCCTGCACCACGCCAGCCCCGAAGCCGGCCTGGCGCACTTCGCGGCCGGCACCGGCATCGACTTTGCGCGTTACGGCCTGGATGAGCCGATCGCCCCGCCCGGCGCCACCGCCATGCCCCAGGGCCAGCAATCGGCCATCACGGCGGGCCTGGGCAGCGCGCAGGCGCCGAAGGCCAAGACACGCCGCCAGTTGCTGGCCGACATGGCCATCGGCGGGCGCTACAACCTGATCATCGGCTCGGCCTCGACCGTGGCCGATGCGCTGCTGGCCAGCGCGGCCGAGACCGGTGTGAACGGGTTCAATCTCGCGCGCACCATCACCCCGCGCTGCCTGCAGGCGGTGGTCGACCTTCTGGTGCCCGAACTGCAACATCGCGGCGCCTACAAGACCGCCTATGCCCCGGGCACCTTGCGCGACAAATTGTTCGGCGCCGGGCCACGGCTGCCGGCACGGCACCCGGCGGCGGCGGCGCGCTGGCCACAGGCGCCGGGCTGAGGGAGGCCGCTATGCCCGCTGTGGCCGCTGCAGCCACGGCAGCATGCCTCAGGCCGGCATTTCGGGCGGCGGCCCGTCGGCCACGTAGCGGCGCGTTTGCGGCGGTTCGGCGCCGATGTGAAAGGCAAGCCGGCTCTCGCGCAGCTTGGCATCGAAGGCGCTGAAGCGCTCCAGCCGGCGCTGGTGCTCGACCCAGTTCTCGTCCACGAAGTACTCGACATAGCGCCCGGGCGCCGACACGTCGCGGAACAGCCCCCAGGACAGCGCCCCCTGGCGCAGTCGCGCACGGCGCGTGCGCTGCATCACCTGGGCGAATTCGGTGGCGCGGGCGGGGTCGATCTGGTACGAAATCGTCACCATCACCGGCCCCTCGTGGGGCGCGATGGCGATGGCCGGCGGCGCCAGCGTGCCCACGGGCACGGGCGAAAAGTCGATTTCGTCGCGCACCTCCAGGCTCAGCCGGCGCGTGGCCAGCACCACCACCACGCCGAACACCGCCGCAGCGATGACCGCCCAGCGCACGCTGGTCCAGCCCGCCATCTGCCCCCACACCAGCGAACCCGCAGCGGCACCGCCCATCAGCGCCATCTGATAGATCGACATGCCGCGCGCGCGGATCCAGTCCGGCAGCGCCTGCTGCGCGGCGATGACCAAAGAATTGGCGACCGAGATCCAGGCCATGCCGATCAGCACCATGGCCGGCAGCGCCAGCCAGATCTGGGGCACGGCCACGATCAGCACCGACAGCGCGGCGTGCACCAGCGTGCCGGTGCGCACGAAGGCGTCGCGGTTCCAGCGGGCGCGCCAGCGCGGAAAGTAAAGTGCCGCGACGACGGCTCCGGCGCCGACACAACTGAGCATCACGGTGAAGGTCGCCGGCCCGCCGCCATGCAGTTGCTGCGCCACCAGCGGCAGCAGCGAGATCAGCGCCGTGGTCTGCAGGAAGAACAGGAAGATGCGCAGCAGCACCACCCGCAGGCGCGGGCTCTGCCAGGCGTAGTTCAGGCCGGCGCGCATGGCGCCGACGAAACGTTCTCCGGGCAATGCGCTGGTGCGCGGCGGCTCGCCGGCCCAGCGCAGCACCAGCGCGAAGGCAACGCCCGCCAGCAGCGCGTTGAGCACAAACACCGCCGCCGGGCTGACGGCCGTGATCAGCACCCCGGCCAGCACCGGTCCGATGACGCGCGACAGGTTCATCGCGATGCCGTTCAGCGCCAGCGCCTGCGGCAATGTGGCCCTGTCCACCACCTGCGGCACGATGGCCGCGAACACCGGCCAGCGCAGCGCCAGGCCGATGCCGTTGCTGAAGGTCAGCAACAGCAACAGCGGCGCCGTCAGCTGGCCGGCCAAACTCAGCCCCGCCAGCAGCAGCGCGTTGACCGCCACCCACAACTGCGTGGCCGCAAAGTAGCGCCGCCGGTCCAGGATGTCGGCCAGCGCGCCGCTGGGCAGGCCGAGCAGGAACACCGGCAGCGTGCTGGCGGTCTGCACCAGCGCCACCATCACCGGGCTGGTGGTCAGCGTCGTCATCAGCCAGGCGGCTGCGACGTCGTTCATCCACATCGTCAGGTTGGCCGCCAGCCAAGCCAGCCACAGACCGCGAAAGACGGCGCCTTGCAGGGGGCTCAGCGCGGAAGGCAGGGACATCATGCTCGGCCTGAGGCGGTCATCAGTGCGACGGCACTGAGGTCCGTCCTCAATCCCCTCGCTCGCACAGCTCGCTCACACGGCCTGAGGCGGACATCAGTGCGAAGGCACTGATGTCCGTCCTCAATCCGGATCCTGGAAAGCGACTTCTCGCTTCTTGCGGATCGCAGGCAGCGTCACCACCAGGATCATCAGCGCCGCCGCGATCAGCAGCCCCGCAGACAAAGGACGCGTCATGAAGGTCGTCCAGTCGCCGCGGCTCAACAGCAGCGCGCGGCGCAGGTTCTCTTCCATCATCGGCCCGAGGATGAAGCCCAGCAGCAGCGGCGCCGGCTCGCAGCCCAGCTTGTAGAACAGGTAACCGACGACGCCCATGCCCGCCGCCATGTAGACATCGAAGTTGTTGTTGTTCAGTGTGTACAGGCCGATGCCGCAGAAGGCCATGATGGCCGGAAACAGGAAGCGGTAAGGCACCGTCAGCAATTTGATCCAGATGCCGATCAGCGGCAGATTCAGGATGATCAGCATGGCGTTGCCGATCCACATGCTGGCGATCAGGCCCCAGAACAGGTCGGGGTTGCTCGTCATTACCTGCGGGCCGGGCTGAATGCCCTTGATCGTCATCGCGCCCACCATCAGCGCCATCACCGCGTTGGGCGGGATGCCCAGTGTCAGCATCGGGATGAAGCTGGTCTGCGCGCCGGCGTTGTTGGCGCTTTCCGGCCCGGCCACACCCTGGATGGCGCCCTGGCCGAAGGGCACGCTGGGGTTCTTGGTGATCTTCTTCTCCAGCGTGTAGCTGGCAAAGGACGCCAGCAAGGCACCGCCGCCGGGCAGGATGCCCAGCACGGAGCCCAGCGCGGTGCCGCGCAGCACCGAGGGCCAGGCTTCCTGGAAGTCGCGCTTGGTCGGCCACAGGCCCTTGACTTCCTTGGTGAAGACTTCGCGATGCTCGGCCGGGCGGCCGAGGTTGGAGATGATCTCGCCGAAGCCGAACACGCCCATGGCGATGGCGACGAAGCTGATGCCGTCGGTCAGCTCAGGGATGTCGAAGCTGTAGCGCGGCACGCCGGAAATCACGTCGGTGTTGATCTGCCCCAGCAGCAGGCCCAGGATGATCATCGAGATCGCCTTCAGCAGCGACCCGCTGGCCAGCACCACGGCGCCGATCAGGCCCAGCACCATCAGGCTGAAGTACTCGGCAGAACCGAACTTGAAGGCCACTTCGGTCAGCGGCGGGGCGAAGGCGGCAATGATCAGCGTGCCCACGCAGCCGGCGAAGAAGCTGCCCAGGCCGGCGGCCGCCAGCGCGGGGCCGGCGCGGCCGCGGCGCGCCATCTGGTAGCCGTCGATGGCCGTCACCACCGAACTGCTCTCGCCGGGCACGTTGATGAGGATGGCGGTGGTGCTGCCGCCGTACTGCGCGCCGTAGTAGATGCCGGCCAGCATGATCAGCGCGGGCGTGGCGTCCAGCGCGTAGATGCTGGGCAGCAGCATGGCGATGGTGGCCACCGGGCCCAGGCCGGGCAGCACGCCGATCAGCGTGCCCAGCACCGCGCCGCCGAAGGCAGAGAGGATGTTCTGCAGCGTGAAGGCGACGCTGAAGCCCAGGCCGAGGTTGTTGATGAGTTCGCTCATGGGGATCTCGGTCGAGTCAGCGCATGAAGGCCGGCAGCAGCGGGATGGTGAGGTTCAGTCCCCAGATGAAGATGACCCAGCAGAAGGCCGTCAGCACCGCCGCGGTGACGATGGCGCCGACCCAGCGAACCTCATCGCTGGCAAAGGCGCTGCTGATGACGAGGATGGGCAGTGCGATGAACATGCCCAGCCACGGCAGCAGGGCGCCGAACAGGGCCACCGAACCGACGATGACGCTCAGGGGTCGCCAGGCGATGGCGCCGAAACGGTCGCCGCCCTCGGTCTCGACGGTCAGCGACTTGAACAGCACCAACGCCCCCAGCGCCGCCATGATCAAGCTCAGCCCCAGCGGGAAGTAGCCGGGCCCGGGCCGCGCCGAGGTGCCCAGGTTGTACTCCGTGGCACCCCAGGCAAAGGCCAGGCCGACGACAAGGAACATGACACCTGACCAGAAGTCCTTCTCGCTTTTGATGCGCATGGCCTGTCTCCTCTTGCCGATTCACAGCTTGTTGGCGCGGAATTCTAGGTAGGCCCCCATGCGCACCGGCTGTGGTTTCCACGTAAGCGCGGGCGGGGTCGGCCCGGGGGTGACGCGGGACGTCAGCCTCATGCCGGGTCCAGCCCCGGCGTGGTCCTCAGCACCTCGTCGATGGTCGTCAGGCCCTCGGCCACCTTCATCGCGCCGGCCAGGCGCAGCGGCCGCAGTCCCTCCTTCATCGCCTGGCGTCGCAGGCCGGTGGCGTCCAGGCCCGGGTGCACGGCAGCGCGCGCAGCCTCGCTCATCAGCAGCAATTCGTACAGGCCGGCGCGGCCGCGATAACCGGTCTGGCGGCACTCCAGGCAGCCCACGGGCCTGTACGGGCGCACGCCGCCCGACAGCCGCCACGGTGCCACCAGCTCGGCCAGGGTCTCGCGCGTGACGCTCTCGTCGCGCTGCTTGCAGGCCGGGCACAGCGTGCGCACCAGCCGCTGCGCCAGCACGCCGATGACGGTGGCCGCGATCAGGTAGCTGGGCACGCCCAGGTCGGCCAGCCGCGTGACGGCGCTGGCGGCGTCGTTGGTGTGCAGGGTGCTGAAGACCAGGTGGCCCGTCAGCGCGGCCTGGATCGCCATCTCGGCGGTGGCCAAGTCGCGGATCTCGCCGATCATGATGATGTCGGGGTCCTGCCGCATCAGCGCCCGCACGCCTTCGGCAAAGCCCATGTCGATGCCGGCATGCACCTGGGTCTGGTTGAAGGCCGGCTCGATCATCTCGATCGGGTCCTCGATGGTGCAGACGTTGACCTGCTCGGTGGCCAGGCTCTTCAGCGTCGCGTACAGCGTCGTCGTCTTGCCGCTGCCGGTGGGGCCGGTGACGAGGATGATGCCGTGCGGCTTCTCGATCAACGACTGCCAGCGCGCCGCCTCGGTGGCG
>JBBSCX010000205.1:0-6782 GCA_038249905.1 Burkholderiales bacterium | reverse complement strand
GAGGAGTCCACCGGCGGCGACAGGATGCCAGTGCATCGGGCTGAGCTGCTGGAAGCGCAGCGTGTCAGGACCATCAGCCTGGCTGAGCTGCGCGATGACCAGGCGCATGCCGAGCTGGACGTACTGCCGGCGAAGCCCGTGGAGTCACAGTCCGGCTGTTGCTGTCAGGGTGAATGCTGGTGTTAGACTGCGTTTCGGGGGTTCCTAAAGTGGCAATCTAGGATTGCAAATCCGTCCAGTCCGGTTCGACTCCGGAACGCGCCTCCAAATGCTGCAGCGGCCCCTCATGGGGCCGTTTCGCTTTCAGCGCCGCCACTCATAATCGTCGCCGTCAAGAGCATGCCCGGATGGCGAAATCGGCAGACGCAGCGGACTTAAAATCCGCGGCCCGTCACAGGGCATGCGGGTTCGAACCCCGCTCCGGGCACCATCGCCATCCCTCCAGGTTTGTCCGAGCTAGCCGCATGCCGCTTTTCGATACCCAAGCCCTGAACCAAGGCGTCAAGAAGCGAGAGTTGCTCGGCTGGGCCCTGTACGACTTCGCCAACAGCGGCTACACCACGGTGGTGCTGACGGCGGTGTTCAACACCTACTTCGTCGGCGTGGTGGCCGGCGGCGCCGACTGGGGCACCCTGGCCTGGACCCTGGTGTTGGGACTGTCCAGCGGCATCGTCATGCTGACCATGCCGGCCATCGGTGCCTATGCCGACCTGCGCGCGGCGAAGAAGCGGCTGCTGGCGCTTTGCACCGTGGGCTGCGTGCTGTTCACCGCGCTGCTGGCGCTGGCCGGGCCTGGCGACCTGTGGCTGGCGGCGGTGGCCGTCATCGTCTCCAACATCTGCTATGCCTATGGCGAGTCGCTGATCGCGGCCTTCCTGCCTGAACTGGCGCGGCGCGACGCGCTGGGCAAGGTGTCCGGCTGGGGCTGGAGCTTCGGTTACCTGGGCGGCATGTTGACTCTGGGCCTGAGCCTGGGCTATGTGCTGTGGGCGCAGGGGCAAGGCCTGCCGGCCACGCACTTCGTGCCGGTGTCGATGCTGATCACGGCCGTGGTCTATGCCGCGGCCTCGCTGGGCACCTTCGTGCTGCTGCGTGAACGTGCGGTGCCCCAGCCGACAACGCGGGCGGCGGGTGGCGTCGGGGCTTCGTTGCAGCGCCTGCTGCGGACCTGGCGCGAGGCACGCCGCTACCGCGACTTCGTCTGGCTGCTGTCCTGTGCCACGGCCTACCAGGCGGGCATCGCGGTCGTGATCGCACTGGCCGCGGTCTATGCCGAGCAGGTGCTGGGCTTCAAGCAGACGCAGACCATGGCGCTGATCTTCCTCGTCAACATCGCCGCCGCCGGCGGGGCCTTCGCCTTCGGCCACTGGCAGGACCGCATCGGACACCGACGTGCGCTGGCGGTGACGCTGGTGGGCTGGATCGTGATGACGTTGATGGCCGTGGCGGCAACATCGCCGCCGCTGTTCTGGGCCGCAGCCGTGCTGGCCGGACTGTGCATGGGCAGCAGCCAGTCGGCCGGCCGCGCGATGGCCGCGCTGTTTGCGCCGCCGGCGCGTCTGGCGGAATTCTTCGGCCTGTGGACCTTCGCCACCCGGCTGTCGGCCATCGTCGGGCCCGTCACCTACGGCCTGGTGACCTGGCTCAGCGGCGGCAACCACCGCATGGCCATCCTCGGCACCGGCGTGTTTTTCGTCATGGGGCTGGTGCTGCTGTTCCGCGTCGACGTCGCGCGCGGGGCCCGAGCCGCCATGCAGGCGCCGGCCTGACCCGGTGTTGCCACGTGCGGGCTCCGATCGGCCCCGGCAGGCCGCCGATGAAATAGAACGATCGTTCTATTTTGTCGCCGCCAGGGCATTTTCCCAGGGATGCGACGCCTAGAATGCCTTGCGTTGTGTGACCGTCAATCAAGAGCAGGAGCGTCGAGACATGAAGGTGCTGGTCCCCGTGAAGCGGGTGGTGGACTACAACGTCAAGGTGCGCGTGAAGAGCGACGGCACCGGCGTGGACATCGCCAACGTCAAGATGAGCATGAACCCCTTCGACGAGATCGCGGTCGAAGAGGCCGTGCGGCTGAAGGAGAAGGGCGTGGTGACCGAGATCGTGGCCGTGTCCTGCGGTGTCATGCAGTGTCAGGAAACGCTGCGCGCGGCCATGGCCATCGGCGCCGACCGCGCCATCCTGGTCGAGACCTCCGAAGAATTGCAGCCGCTGGCTGTCGCCAAATTGCTGAAGGCGCTGGTGGACAAGGAGCAGCCGCAACTCGTCATCCTGGGCAAGCAAGCCATCGACGACGACTGCAACCAGACCGGGCAGATGCTGGCTGCGCTGGCCGGTTTGCCGCAGGCCACGTTTGCCAGCAAGGTGGAATTGGGTGGATCGGCAGGAGAGGGGCATGCGCACGTGACGCGCGAGGTCGATGGTGGCCTGGAGACGCTGAAGGTGCGCCTGCCGGCCGTCATCACCACCGACCTGCGCCTGAACGAGCCGCGCTACATGACCCTGCCCAACATCATGAAGGCGAAGAAGAAGCCGATGGAGGTCATCAAGCCGTCTGACCTGGGCGTGGACGTGACGCCGCGCATCAAGACGCTGAAGGTGTCCGAGCCGCCCAAGCGCGGTGCGGGCGTCAAGGTGCCCGACGTGGCCACGCTGGTGGCCAAATTGAAGAACGAAGCGAAGGTGATCTGACCATGGCTGCACTTGTGATTGCCGAACACGACAACGCCAGCATCCGCGGCGCGACGCTGAACACCGTCACCGCGGCCATCGCCTGCGGTGGTGAGGTGCATGTGCTGGTGGCTGGCCACAACGCCGGGCCTGCGGCTGCGGCCGCGGCGCAGATTGCCGGCGTTTCCAAGGTGCTGCACGCCGATGCACCGGGCCTGGACCATGGCCTGGCCGAGAACGTCGCAGCCCAGGTACTCGCGGTGGCCGCGGACTACAGCCATCTGCTGTTCCCGGCCACGGCCGCGGGCAAGAACGTGGCCCCGCGTGTGGCCGCACTGCTGGACGTGGCGCAGATCAGCGACGCCACCAAGGTGCTGTCGCCCGACACCTTTGAGCGCCCGATCTACGCCGGCAACGCCATCGCCACGGTGCAGGCGCTGGACGCCGTCAAGCTCATCACCGTGCGCACGACCGGCTTCGACGCCGCTGCGGCCAAAGGCGGCAGTGCCGAGGTCGAGGTGATCGTGGCCGTGGCCGACGCCGGCAGCAGCAGCTTTCTGGGCAGCGAGATCGCCAAGAGCGACCGGCCTGAACTGACGGCGGCCAAGATCATCGTCAGTGGTGGGCGTGCTCTCGGCAGCAGCGATCAGTTCAATGCCGTGCTGACCCCGCTGGCCGACAAGCTCGGCGCGGCCCTCGGCGCCAGCCGCGCCGCGGTCGACGCCGGCTACGCGCCGAACGACTGGCAGGTGGGGCAGACGGGCAAGATCGTCGCGCCCAGCCTGTACATCGCTGCAGGCATCAGCGGCGCCATCCAGCATCTGGCGGGCATGAAGGACAGCAAGGTCATCGTGGCCATCAACAAGGACCCGGAGGCGCCAATCTTCAGCGTCGCCGACTACGGGCTGGTGGCCGACCTGTTCACGGCCGTGCCGGAGCTGGTCGACAGCCTTTGAGCTGCCGCTGAATCCACACTGACCTCGCACCGCAGGAAGGGCGCCTCGACTCCGCATCGAGGCGCCCTTTGTTCATCCACAAAGGACACACCACCATGAGCTACCGCGCCCCTGTCAAGGACATGCTGTTCGGCATGAAGCACCTCGCCGGCATCGACGCCGTCGCCGCGCTGCCCGGCTTCGAGGACTTCGGCTACGACACCGCTGCGGCCGTGCTGCAGGAATGTGCGCGCTTCAACGAAGAAGTGCTGGCGCCGTTGAACTGGGAAGGCGACCGCAATCCATCGACTTTCAAGGACGGCCAGGTCACGACCACGCCCGGCTTCAGCCGCGCTTTCCGCCAGTTCGGCGAAGGCGGCTGGCAGGGCCTGCAGCACCCGGTGGACTTCGGCGGGCAGGGCCTGCCCAAATTGATCGGCGCGGCCTGCGGCGAGATGCTCAACAGCGCCAACCTCAGCTTTGCGCTGTGCCCGCTGCTGACCGACGGCGCCATCGAGGCCCTGCTGACCGCCGGCAGCGACGCGCAGAAGGCCACCTACCTGCCGAAGATGATCGATGGTTCATGGACAGGCACCATGAACCTGACCGAGCCGCAGGCCGGGTCCGACCTGGCAGCGGTGCGCACCCGCGCCGAGCCGCAGCCCGACGGCAGCTACCGGCTGTTCGGCACCAAGATCTACATCACCTACGGCGAGCACGACATGGCGGACAACATCGTCCACCTCGTGCTGGCGCGGGTGGCGGGCGCGCCCGAGGGCGTGAAGGGCATCAGCCTGTTCATCTGCCCGAAGTTCCTGATCCATGCCGACGGCAGCCTGGGTGCGCGCAACGACGTGCACTGCGTCAGCATCGAGCACAAGCTGGGCATCAAGGCCAGCCCGACCGCGGTGCTGCAATACGGCGACGGCATTACCCAGCCCGGCGGTGCGGGCGGTGCGGTGGCCGAACTCATCGGCCAGGAAAATCGCGGCCTCGAGACCATGTTCATCATGATGAACGCGGCCCGCTTTGCGGTCGGCGTGCAGGGCATCGCGCTGGCCGAGCGCGCCTACCAGAAGGCCGTGCAATACGCGCGCGACCGTGTGCAGGGCCGCCCGGTGGACGGCAGCCTGCCGGCGGCCGGACCCATCATCCACCACCCCGACGTGCGCCGCATGCTGATGACGATGCGCGCCCACACCGAGGGTTGCCGCGCACTGGCCCTGGTGGCCGCGGCGGCGCACGACGCCTCGCATGCGCACCCGGACGTGGACGTGCGCAAGCAGAACCAGGCCTTCTACGAGTTCATGGTGCCGCTGGTGAAGGGCCTGTCCACCGAGATGAGCCTGGAGGTCGCGTCTCTGGGCGTGCAGGTGCATGGCGGCATGGGCTTCATCGAGGAGACCGGCGCAGCGCAGTACCTGCGCGATGCCAAGATCCTGACCATCTACGAAGGCACGACCGCCATCCAGGCCAACGACCTGGTGGGCCGCAAGACACTGCGCGACGGCGGCGCGGTGGCGCGGGGCATCGCCGGCCAGATCGAAGCCACCGAGGGCGCGCTGAACGCGCGCGCCAGCCTCGCCTGCCGGGCGATGGCCAAGCAGCTGACATCGGCGCGGCGGGCCTTCCTGTCGGCGGTGGACTTCGTTGCCACGCAGAGCCGCACGCAGCCCAACGCCGTCTTCGCCGGCAGCGTGCCCTACCTGATGTTGGCCGGCACCACCGTGGCCGGCTGGCAGATGGCGCGCGCGCTGATGGCGGCCGAAGATGCGTTGGCGACGCCGGCCCCGGGCGAGGACCTGGCTTTCATGCAGGCCAAAGTCGTGACCGCGCGCTTCTACGCCGAGCACATCCTGAACCGGGCCACCGCGCTGCGCGACAGCATCGTCGACGGCGCCGAATCCGTCACCGCCCTGTCGCTGGAGAGCTTCTGATGCCCTTGCCCCCCGCCCTGCAGCATCTGCCGCTGCCCGTCATCGGCGCGCCGCTGTTCATCATCAGCCACCCCAAGCTCGTGATTGCGCAATGCATTGCCGGCGTGGTCGGCGGCATGCCGGCGCTGAATGCACGCCCGGCCTCGCAACTCGACGAATGGCTGGCCGAGATCACCGAGACGCTGGCCGCCTGGGACCGTGCACACCCGGACACACCGGCCGCGCCCTATGCCATCAACCAGATCGTGCACAAGAGCAACGACCGGCTCGAACACGACATGCAGGTCTGCGCCCGCTACAAGGTGCCGATCGTCATCACCTCGCTCGGTGCGCGCACCGACGTCAACGACGCGGTGCATGCCTGGGGCGGCGTGGTGCTGCACGACATCATCAACAACACCTTTGCCCGCAAGGCGGTCGAGAAGGGCGCCGACGGCCTGATCGCGGTGGCGGCGGGTGCCGGCGGTCACGCAGGCGTGAAGAGTCCGTTTGCGCTGGTGCAGGAGATCCGCGAGTGGTTCGACGGCCCGCTGGCGCTGTCGGGCAGCATCTCCACCGGCGACGCCGTGGTGGCCGCGGTCGCGATGGGTGCGGACTTCGCCTACATCGGCAGCGCCTTCATCGCCACCGACGAAGCACGCGCCTCGGACGCCTACAAGCAGTGCATCGTCGACAGCAACAGCGACGACATCGTCTACAGCAGCCTGTTCACCGGCGTGCACGGCAACTACTTGAAGCCCAGCATCGTCGCCGCCGGCATGGATCCCGACCAATTGCCGGAAGGCGATGTGAGCAAGATGAACTTCGGCGGTGGCGAGAGCGCCAAGAAGGCCTGGAAGGACATCTGGGGCTGCGGCCAGGGCATCGGCGCGGTCAAGGCGATCGAGCCGGTGGCCCAGTACGTGGCACGGCTGCGCCTGCAGATGGCGGCCGCGCAGGCCCGCGTGGCGGCGGTGCGCGCCGATGCCGCTGTCTGAGCGCGTGCTGCGCAGCCGCCTGGCGGATCCGACCGTGCCGGCCTGAGAGCCGGCGGTGTTTCAGCGCACGCTGCTGAAGCGCATCGCCGGGTTGTCGTTGGAGCGGTACAGGGTCGTCACATTGGCCTTCATCGCCCAGGGCCGCACCTGGTGGTGCAGGGGGATCACCAGCACCTCGTCGCGGGTGCGCACCAGGGCCTCTCGGATCATCGCGTTGCGCTTGCCGATGTCGGCCTCGGTCTTCATCGCATCGACCAGGCGAT
>JBBSCX010000204.1:0-6807 GCA_038249905.1 Burkholderiales bacterium | reverse complement strand
TGAACGCCTGCTGCAGATCGACGGCGCCATGCCGCGCCTGAACGCCATCCCGAAGGGCTGCGCCTACAACCCGCGCTGCCCGCAGGTGTTCGAACGCTGCCGCCACGAACGGCCCGAGTTGCGCGACGCCGGCGCCACACGGGCCGCGTGCTGGCTGGTCGGGGGCGGGGACAGTGAAGGTGCAGAGACTGGCGCCGAGACCGGCGCCGGGGCACGGCGATGAGTGCGCTGGTGGAAGTGAAGGACCTGGCCAAGGTCTTCGATGTCTCCGCGCCCTGGCTGAACCGGGTCGTCGAGCGCAAGCCGCGGCAGTTCGTGCATGCCGTCGACGGTGTCAGCTTCAGCATCGAACGCGGCAAGACGCTGGCCCTGGTGGGCGAATCGGGCTGCGGCAAGAGCACGGTGGCGCGGCTGCTGGTGGGTCTGTACCAGCCCACGCGCGGCGAGGTGCGCTTCGACGGCCAGGCCACCGATGCATCGCGCGACCCGGCCGCGCTGCGCACATTGCGCCGGCGCATGCAGATGATCTTCCAGGACCCGTATGCCAGCCTGAACCCGCGCTGGAAGGTGCTGGACATCGTCGCCGAGCCACTGCGCGAACACGATCTGCTGGGCAAGGGGGCCGGTGGCAGCACCGCGCGCGGTGACGACGTCCTGCGCGCCCGGGTCGGCGAACTGCTGTTGTCGGTGGGTCTGGCTGCGGCCGACTGCGAGAAGTTTCCGCACCAGTTCAGTGGCGGCCAGCGCCAGCGCATCAGCATCGCACGCGCGTTGGCGACCGAGCCCGAATTCCTGGTCTGCGACGAGCCGACCTCGGCACTGGACGTCTCGGTGCAGGCCCAGGTGCTGAACATCATGAAGGACCTGCAGCGCACGCGCGGCCTGACCTATCTGTTCATCAGCCACAACCTGGCCGTCGTGCGCCATGTCGCCGACGACGTGGGCGTGATGTACCTGGGCCGGCTGGTGGAGGTGGCGCCCAAGGCCGAGTTGTTCGCCCACCCGCGCCACCCCTACACCCGCATGCTGCTGGACGCCATTCCCGACATCCACATGTCGGGCCGCGCCCGCACCCCCGTGCAGGGTGAGGTGCCCAACCCGCTGAACCCGCCCACCGGCTGCAGCTTCCACCCGCGCTGCCCGCATGCCAACGCGCGCTGCAGCAGCGAACGGCCGGCCCTGCTGGCCATCAAGGGCGTGCAGGTGGCTTGCCACGCGGTGGAGGAAGGGCGGATCTGAGGCGGCGATGCCGGGCGCAAGCGGCGCCGTAATCGCCGTGACCACCGACATGACACCCGACATGACACCCGACATGACAACCGGCGCGGCAACCGGGTCGGCAAGGCTTCGGGGGCGGCTCAGCGGCGGCTCAGCGGCCGATCAGCCAGTCAACCGATCAGGCGATCAAGCGATCAACCGCTCCAGCGCGAACAGCGACGACACCGGCTCGCGTTCACGGATCAGGTGCACTGCCTCCCCGTCCAGCATGACTTCGGCCGCACGCGGACGGGTGTTGTAGTTGCTGGCCATGGCCATGCCATAGGCGCCCGCCGACAGCACCGCCAGCATGTCGCCGGGCTGCACCGCCAGCGCGCGATCGCGGCCCAGCCAGTCGCCCGACTCGCACACCGGGCCGACGACGTCCCAGACTGGCGCCGTCGCATCGTCCCCGCGCCGCACGCAAGGCTCGATGCGCATCCAGGCCTCGTACAGGGCCGGGCGCATCAGGTCGTTCATGGCGGCATCGACGATGCAGAAGTTCTTCCCGCCCTCGTCCAGGCGGCCGGGCTTCAGCACCATCACTTCGGTCAGCAACACACCGGCGTTGCCGACCAGTGAACGCCCGGGCTCGAACAGCACTTCGCGCGCACCGTGGCCGCGGGCGTCCAGCCGCGCCAGCAAGCGCGCCACCAGCACGCCGGCCGCCGGCGGCTGTTCGTCGGTGTAGGTGATGCCCAGGCCGCCACCGACATCGATGTGGTGGATGGGGATGCCCGCCGCCTCCACCGCCTCGACCAGATCCAGCATGCGGTCCAGTGCGTCGAGGTAGGGCGCGATCTGCGTGATCTGGCTGCCGATGTGGCAGTCGATGCCCACCACCTGCAAGCCAGGCAGCGAGGCCGCCAGTCGGTAGGCGGCCAGCGCTTCTTCGTGCGCGATGCCGAACTTGTTGCCCTTCAGCCCGGTGCTGATGTACGGGTGCGTGCCGGCGTCGACGTCGGGGTTGACGCGCAGGCTGACCGGCGCGCGCCGGCCCAGGGCGCGGGCCTCTTCGTCCAGCACCCGCAACTCGGAGGTGCTCTCGACATTGAAGCAGCGCACGCCCGCACTGAGAGCCTGGCGCATCTCGGCGCGCGACTTGCCGACGCCGGAGAAGACAATCTTGCCCGGGTCGCCGCCAATTGCCAGCACACGGGCCAGTTCGCCGCCGCTGACGATGTCGAAGCCGCAACCGGCCTCGGCGAAGGTCTGCAGCACGGCCAGGCTGGAGTTGGCCTTCATCGCATAGCAGACCAGGTGCCGGCGTCCGGCCAGGGCCTGCGTGTAGCCGGCCACTGCCTCGCGCATCGCGCTGCGTGAATAGACAAACAGCGGCGTGCCATACCGCCGTGCCAGCGCGGCCAGGGCATGACCTTCGAACTGCAATTCGCCGCCGACCCGGGCCAGCTGCGGGGCACCGGGCAGCATCATCGTGGCGCCGCCGGTGCAGGCACTCCCCCGGTGGGGGCCGAGGCGGGCAGCGAAGTCGCGGGCGCTGCCGGTTGCGTTGTCGCGGGGACGGGCTGCGGGACCGGCAGCCGCGCTGGCAAGCTCAACGGCCCCTTCTGCCCGCAGGCGGTTACAGCCAGCACGGCCAGCAAGGCGCCCACGCCTGCGATACCGACCCTGCCGCGAGCCCCTTCGGCCGCGGCCGCTAAACTGTTCCGATCCTGTTGATGCATCGCGAAAGATTCTATGAGCACGGCCCCTGCCGCTCCGGCCCCCACGTTGACCGACGCCGAGTACCGACGACTCAGCAGCGAGATGCTGTCGCGCATCGAGGCCACGCTGGACCGCTGGCTGCAGGACGATGTCGTCGACATCGATTCGCAGCGCACCGGCGGTCTGCTCGAGATGAGCCTGCCGGATGGCAGCAAGCTCATCGTCAACACCCAGCCGCCGCTGCATGAGTTGTGGCTGGCGGCGCGCGGCGGCGGCTTCCACTTTCGCTGGGAAGATGGCGCATGGCGCGACACGCGCGACGGCGGCGAGTTCCTGACGGTGCTGTCGCAGCACGCCAGCCTGCAGGCCGGCCAGACGCTGCAGTTCTAGCGCGGCGGTTCAGCGCCTGAAGAGATCGAGGATGCTGCTGCGCTCCTCGGTCGTTGGTGGCGGCGGGATCACGTCTTCCAGCCCCAGGCTCGCCACGCCGGCATCGCCGGCATATTCGTCGAAGGCCCACTGCCCCGCTTCGACCTGCACCACACCCTCGGGCGGCAGCAGCGGCACCACAGGCACGCCCTTCAGCGCATGCGCCATCAGGTCGATCCACACCGGCAGCGCCAGCCCGCCGCCGGTCTCGCGGTCGCCCAGCTTCCTCGGGTTGTCGTAGCCGATCCAGACCACCGCCGTCAGCGAGGGGTGGAAGCCCGCGAACCAGGCATCCATCGCGTCGTTGGTGGTGCCGGTCTTGCCATAGACGTCGGGGCGCTTCAGCGTGGCCTGCGCCCGCGCGCCGGTGCCCACACGCGTGATCTCGCCCAACAGCGTGGTCATGACGAAGGCGTTGCGCGCGTCCAGCGTGCGCCTGCCCTCGTCCAGCGGTGCCGCCGGCGCCTCCATCATCACCCGACCCTTGTCGTCGGTGATGCGCTGGATCAGCACCGGCGCCACGCGGTAGCCGCCATTGGCGAAGGTGCTGTAGGCGCTGGCCATCTGCAGCGGCGTGACCGATCCCGCGCCCAGCGCCATCGTCAGATAGGCCGGGTGGCGGCCGGTCTCGAAGCCGAAGCGCGTGATCCACTGCTGCGCAAAGTCGGTGCCGGTGGCCTGCAGCACACGGATCGAGACCATGTTCTTGGACTTGGCCAGGGCCGTGTGCAGCCGCATCGGGCCTTCGAACTTGCCGTCATAGTTCTTCGGCTCCCAGGGCTGGCTGCCGGTGGTGGTGGCGTCGAAGAACAGCGGCGCATCGTTGACCTGGGTCATGGGCGTGAAGCCGCGTTCCAGCGCCGCCGAGTAGATGAAGGGCTTGAAACTCGACCCCGGTTGTCGCCAGGCCTGAGTGACGTGGTTGAACTTGCTCTTGCCGAAGTCGAAACCACCCACCATGGCGCGCACCGCACCCGTGACCGGGTCCATCGCCACCACGGCGCCCTCGACCTCGGGCACCTGCGTCAGCGACCAGTCGTCCTTGGACGCACGCTGGACGGCCAGCACCCGCACCACGGCTCCGCGACGGATCTGCACCTTGGGCGGTGCCTTCTCCGCCAGGCCCGAGGTGACCGGGCGCAGACCCTCGCCCGTGACCGTCAGCATTTCGCCGTTCTGCAGCATCACCACCACCTTGCGCGGCGCGGCCTCGAGCACGACGGCGCTGAGCAGGTCGCCGTTGTCAGGGTGATCGGCCAGGGCCTCAGCCACGCGCGCATCGATCAGCGCCGGGTCGCCCGGCAAATCGATGTAGGCCTCGGGGCCGCGGTAGTGCTGGCGCAGTTCGAACTCCAGCAGCCCGCGGCGCAGCGCGGCGTAGCCGGCCTGCTGCAAGCCGCTGTCGATGCTGAGCACGACATTCAACCCGCGCGTGTAGGCGTCCTCGCCGTATTGGGCGTGGATCAGCTGGCGCGCGGTTTCTGCGGCGAACTCCGCATGCACGCTGGGGGAGGTCTGCTTGCGGTAGCGCAGCACCTCAGCCAGCGCGGTGTCGTGCTGCTCCTCGGTGATGAAGCCGTTGCTGAACATGCGCTCGACGATGTAGCGCTGGCGCTGCGTGGCGCGGCGCGGGTTGGCCACGGGGTTGTAGGCCGACGGCGCCTTGGGCAGGCCGGCCAGCATGGCGGCTTCGGCCACCGTCACATCCTTCAGCCGCTTGCCGAAGTAGACCTCGGCCGCCGCCGCGAAACCGTGGGCACGCTGACCCAGGAAGATCTGGTTCATGTACAGCTCGAGGATCTGGTCCTTGCTCAAGCGCCCCTCCACCTTCAGCGCCAGCAACAGCTCGTAGATCTTGCGCGTAAAGGTCTTTTCGCTGGACAGGTAGAAGTTGCGTGCCACCTGCATGGTGATGGTGCTGGCGCCCTCGCTGCGCGCGTCACGCAGGTTGGCCAGTGCGGCGCGGGCCACGCCCTTGTAGTCGACACCACCATGTTGATAAAAGCGTGCGTCCTCGGCCGCCAGCACGGCGTCCTTCATCACCTGCGGGATCTCGCCGATGGGCACGAAGGTGCGCCGTTCCTCGCCGAACTCGCCGATCTCAACCCCGTCGGCCGAGAACACGCGCAGCGGCAGCTTGGGCCGGTAGTCGGTCAGGCTGCTGATCTCGGGCAGGTTCGGATAGGCCACCGCGAGCGCCATCGCCACCAGGGCCAGCCCACCGAGCGCCAGGGCCCCCACGCCGCCCAGCAGCCAGAGCAGTCCGCGCAGCGGCGCCGGCCACCGGCGGCGGTGCGCCGCGGATGCAGTTTTGTGAGCAGCGGTATCGCTGGGGTCGGCAGGCATAAAGTTGTGGCGGCGGGGGCCGAAAGCTTAACTGAGGGGCACGCCGCTTCGGCCAGGGCACGCGATGCAAGCCGATTGCGGCTTGTTGCAAAGCGGCCCCGGGCGTCAGTGAAGGGCAACGAACAGAGACTGTGCGCAGCGGCTTTTTCTTATGTGCACAAGGGCTTTGCTGCTAGCATTCAAGTGACTTCTTAACAAGCCCAGGGGTTGGGGTCAGGCGTCCGCCGGACCTCTCGCAAGGGCGCGGGGAGCCCGCGGCAGACCCCGGCCGATGCGCCGCCGGGCACCATGCCGTCGCCGGCGAGGAGTGTGCGAGTTGAGTTTTCTTGACGGTCTCTTGCGCCGAAAAGCCCCGCCGATGATCGGGCTGGACATCAGTTCGTCCAGCGTCAAACTGGTCGAACTCGGCCAGACGGCCAGCGGCGAATACGTGCTCGAACGCTTTGCCTCCGAGCCCTTCGAGAAGGGTTGGATCACCGACGGCACGATCGAGAAATACGACGAGGTGGCCGATGCCGTGCGCCGTGTCGTCGCCAAGAGCGGCACCCGCACCAAGCAGGCCGTGATGGCGATGCCACAGTCGGCCGTGATCACGAAGAAGATCATGCTGCCCGCCGGCCTGCGCGAAGAAGAGATGGAACTGCAGGTCGAGAGCGAGGCCAACCAGTACATCCCCTTCTCGCTCGACGAGGTCAGCCTGGACTTCTGCGTCATCGGCCCCAGCCCCACGTCCATCGGCGACGTCGAGGTGCTGATCGCCGCCAGCCGCAAGGACCGCGTGCAGGACCGCCAGGCCTTGGCCGAAGCGGCAGGTCTGAAGCCCGTGGTGCTGGACATCGAGTCGCATGCCTCGCGCCTGGCCATGGGCCGCGTCGTCGCCGCCCTGCCCGGCGAAGGCCGCGATGCGCTGGTGGCGCTGTTCGAGATCGGTGCCGACACCACCAGCCTGAAGGTGCTGCGCGACGAAGAACTGCTCTACGACCGCGACCAGGCTTTCGGTGGCAGCCAGTTGACGCAACTGATCAGCCGCCAGTACGGTTTCAGCTTCGAAGAGGCCGAGGCCAAGAAGCTCAGCGGCGACCTGCCCGAGGACTACGACGCGGCCATCCT
>JBBSCX010000203.1:0-7000 GCA_038249905.1 Burkholderiales bacterium | reverse complement strand
GAGAACCCCGTCAGCAGCTACGTGGCGTCACGTCTGGGGGCACCACGCATCAACCTGGTGCCGCGCAGTGCCTTGGCTGCGTTGGCCGCGCCGGCTCACGCAGCCACGATCGGCATCCGCAGCGAACATCTCAGCCTGGGCCGCGCCATTGCCGGCGCGACCGAACCCTTGGCGCGCGTGCTGCGCGTCGAGCGCCTGAGCGACCAGCACCTGGTGCATGTGCAGGTCAGCGGCACCGACCAGGAACTGGTGTCGGCAACGCCTGCCGGCACCGGCCTCGAACCCGGCGACGCGGTGAACCTGCAGGTGCGGCGTGCGCTCTGGTTCGACGCCAGCGGGCAGCGTCTGTCTGCTTGAGTTTTCATTCCCTGTTTCAAGAGCCCCCATGAATCACACCCCACTCATCCAAGCAGCCACGCAGACTTTGATCGACCACGTAGAAGAGTTGACCGCGCTCGACCAGGCCATCGGCGACGGGGATCACGGCCTGAACATGCGCCGCGGCGCCCAAGCCATCCAGGCCAAGATGGAGTTGCTGAGCACCCAGACGCTGAACGAAGCGCTGAAGACCATGGGAATGACCTGCATGTCCACCATCGGCGGCTCGTCGGGCCCGGTGTTTGGCACCTTGCTGGTGACCTTGGGCAAGGAACTGCCGACACAACCCAGCGCTGCCAGTCTGGCCCAGGCGCTGGATGCCGGCATCAAGGCCTTGACCCGCCTGGGCAAGGCCGAGGTGGGCCAGAAGACGCTGCTCGATGTGCTCGACCCGGTGCGCCAGGTGCTGGCTGCGGCCGGTGACCTGAAAGGCCCCGAGTTGCTGGCCCGCGTCCGTCAATGCGCCGACGACAGCGTGCAAGCCACCGCGCAGATGGAGGCTGGCCGCGGCCGCTCTTCGTTTCTGGGCGAGCGCGCGCTGGGCCATGTGGACCCTGGTTCGCGCTCGATGGCCTTGATCATCGGCAGTATCTGCGACGGTCTCTGAGTCGCACCGCTTCAACCCAGCAACGCCATCCCATCGAGGCCCCGAATGAAGAAACTCATCAACCACGTCGACACCGTCCTGGCCGAGTCGCTGCAAGGTTTTGCCGCCGCCCACGCCGACATCGTCACCCTCGATCCAGGGCTGCAGTTCGTGCGCCGACGGACGCTCAAGCCCGGCAAGGTGGCGCTGATCTCAGGCGGTGGCTCGGGGCACGAGCCGCTGCACACCGGGTTCATCGGCCACGGCATGCTCGACGCCGCCTGCCCTGGTCAGGTGTTCACTTCCCCCACGCCTGACCAGATGCTGGCAGCGGCACAAGAGGTGGACACCGGCGCTGGCGTGCTGTTCATCGTGAAGAACTATTCCGGCGACATGATGAACTTCCAGATGGCCGCCGAAATGCTGGACCGCGAGAACGACACCGTCATCATCAACGACGACGTGGCAGTGGAGAACTCCACCTACACCACCGGGCGCCGCGGCGTGGCTGGCACGCTGCTGGTCGAACGCATCGTGGGTGCGGCAGCCGAGCGAGGCGAGGGTCTGGCCGATCTGAAGACGCTGGGAGACGCGGTCAACAAAAGCACCGCCAGCATGGGCGTGGCACTCACTTCTTGTACGGTGCCGGCTGCCGGCTCGCCCACCTTTCAGATCGGTGTCGACGAGATGGAAATGGGGGTAGGCATCCACGGCGAACCCGGGCGACGCAGGGTGAAGTTCAGCAGTGCAGAGGACATCGCGGCTGAACTCACGGGTGCGGTGTTGAAGGATCTGTCGCTGAAGCGCGGGCAGGAGGTGTTTCTGCTTGTGAACGGCTTTGGTGGGACACCGTTGATGGAGTTGTACGTGATGGTGAATGCTGCAAACAAGGTCCTTGCCGGTGCGGGTGTGAGGGCTGTCCGGTATCTCACCGGGTCGTATGTGACGTCGCTCGAAATGGCGGGATGCTCGATCACCGTCTGTGCGGCCGACCCCTCAATGCTGGCGCTGTGGGATGCTCCCCTGCACACGGCGGCGCTGCGCTGGGGAATGTAAAAGAATGCCGGCGCTTAGGTGGTGGGCAATTTGCCAGGTTGGGTCCGAACAGTCTGAACCAGTCAGGGCAGCCATACGCGGAACGAATGACCGCATGAGGACTCGACGCCAACCGGGGTGGCTGAGTCCACGCTCCCGGTCAGGCATTGGTTCCGCCGCGTGCCAAGTTGCATGGCGCGGAGCCCCCGAATGACCGCTCCCGGCGATTTAACTGAGCGACTCCTTCTGGTCGAACTGCGACGATAGAGAGATCCCGTTCGATTGCTCTTGGCCGCCGCGAGCGCCAGGGCTTGAAAATGTAGTGCGGACGCACTACACTTTCGAAATGAAAACCGCTGTCATTCCTCAAGTGCGTGTCGAGCCGCAGCTTCGCGCTGATCTCGATTCGGTTCTGTTGCCAGGCGAAACGCTGACCGATTTCGTCGAGGCTTCGGTGCGCAATGCCGTTGAGTTCCGGCGGGTGCAAACTGATTTCGCAGCCCGTTGCGACGCCTCGTTGGCTCAATACGAGCGCACAGGGGTTTCCGTCCCAGCAGATGTTGTCCTTTCCAAACTCGAGGCCAAGGTCGCAGCACGGGTCAAACAGCTGCAGAAATGACGTTCAAGGTTGAGTTCACGCCCGAGGCGGAGGCGGATCTGAATAGGCTGTTCGACTTCTTGCTCGATCGTGCCGAGACAGTTGAACAGGCAATGCGCGCTTGCGAGGCCGTCGAGATCATTCGTACGGTGGCCAATAGCCACCTCTCGAGTACCCCCTACAGCTACCGCAAGGTAGGCGCACGCCCGACGTTGCGCGAACTCATCGTTCCGTTCGGCGCTACCGGGTATGTCCTTCGCTTCGACATCCGCACACCGGAACTGGTGCTGGTGATCGGCGCACGTCAACAGCGCGAACAGGACTACCACTGACGTCATCCAAATGTCAGCAGTTCTTGAAAACCTGGCCGGCCAGAATGCCGCCCCTCACCTTTACCCGCTGCTGGCCGAGCGCCACCAACCAGCCGTTTACGGCGACGGGCTGCTGACGGCACCAAAGCGGGCAGTCCTTGGCGGCCCATGACGTCCTAACCGACGGCATGGCCAACCAGGCGGTCAGGTGCGGGGACTTTGAGCGCACTACACCAGCTGGCGGCGGTCCGGCTCGCGCCCCAGTTCGCGCCCCAGCCGCTGCACCGCCGTCTGCAAATGCGGCAGGCTGCTGGCGAATGACAGGCGCAGATAGCGTTCGGCCGCCGCCGGCCCGAAGTCGCGACCCGGCGTCAGCGCCACGTGGGCGCGGTGCAGCATCTGCTGGCAGAAGTCCCAGCTGCTGTCGCTGAAGCGCGAGACATCGGCCCAGACATAGAAAGCGCCGTCGGGCACCACCGGTACCTCCAGCCCCAGGGCCTGCAGTGCCGGCACGATGAAGTCGCGTCGGGCCTGGTATTCGAGCCGGCGGCGCTCGGCCTCGGCCAATGTCTCGGGCTCGAAGCAGGCCAGCGCGGCGTGCTGCGCCAGCGTGCTGGGGCAGATCGTCAGGTTCTGCGCCAGCCGTTCGACGGCCGGCACCAGGGCCGGCGGCAGCACCATCCAGCCCAGCCGCCAGCCGGTCATGCCGAAGGTCTTGCTGAAGCTGTTGATCGACACCACCGATCGGCCGACACCCGCATCGGCGCCCAGACCCAGCACGCTGCGGCCGTAGCGCGGGTCGTAGCTCAGGCCGAGGTAGATCTCGTCCACCAGCGTGACCCCGCCGCGTGCATGCACGGCGCGGGCGATGGCGGCCAGGGTCTCGGGCGCGATCGAGGTGCCGGTGGGGTTGCTGGGGCTGGCCAGCAGCACGCCGCGCGTGGCCGGGGTCCAGGCGGCTTCGACCGCCGCGGCGTCGAGCTGAAAGCGCTGCGCAGGCCCCGCCGGCAACAGCCGCGCGGTGGCCCCCGTGGCGGCGACGAAGTGCCGGTTGCAGGGGTAGCTGGGGTCGGGCATCAGCACTTCGTCGCCGGGCTCGAACAGCGCCAGTGTGATCAATTGCAAGGCGCCCGAGGCGCCCGCGGTGACGACCACGCAGCCCGGGTCCACGGCGACGCCGAAGTGCGTGCCGTACCAGGCGGCGATGCGTTCGCGCAGCGCCGGCAGGCCGCAGGCGTCGGTGTACTGGGTGCGGCCGGCGGCCAGTGCCGCGGCGGCGGCGGCCTGCACGGCCGGTGGGGCGGTGAAGTCGGGCTCGCCGATGTTCAGAAAGATCATCGGCTCGCCGCCCTGCGCCGGGTCGCAGGCGGGGCTGGCGGCCAGGGCCGCAGCGGCCTTGGCCTGTTCCATCACATAGAAAGGCGCGATGTGGGCCAGCCGGCCGGCCAGGCGTGGGGTGCCGGGCGGGCCGGGCGGCAGGTTCATCGGCGCGGCCGCGCCTCCAGCGGGCGCAACTCGCCGGCCACCTTGTCCAGCACGGCGTTGACGTACTTGTGGCCGTCGGTGCCGCCGAAGCTCTTGGCCAGTTCCACCGCCTCGTTCATGGCCACGCGGTAGGGGATGTCGACGCAGTGCATCAGCTCGTAGGTGCCGATCAGCAGCACGCCATGTTCGACCGGCGACAGCAGGCTGGTCTTGCGGTCGACGTAACGCGCCAATACGACATCCAGCGCCGAGGCCTGTTCGATGCTGCCGTGCAGCAGCGCGTCGTAATGCTCGCGGTCGCACTTGTCGAAGTGTTCCTGTTCGCGGATGTGGGCATCGACCACGCCCGCGTCCTCGCCCGACAGCAGCCACTGGTACAGGCCCTGCAACGCAAACTCACGCGATCGACGGCGGGCGGCGCCGGGGCCGCCGCGGCGCGGGGCGGCATGGCGCGCGGGGGGCATGGGCGTGGCTGCGGACGCCGGTGCCGGGGTCTTGCCCGCGGCCGTGTCCGGCGTGTCGTCCGCCATGCCGTCCGTGACACCGTCCTCGATGCCGTCCGCCATGTCATCGGCCGCGCCGGGCCGTTGGCCGCTCACGACAGGTCTTCCAGCAGATTGGCCATTTCCACCGCCACCCGGGCGGCGTCGCGGCCCTTGTCGGCGGCGCGGGCCCAGGCCTGGGCTTCGTCCTCGACCGTCAGGATGGCGTTGGCGATGGGCACGCCATGGTCCAGCGCCACGCGCGCGACGCCGGCGCCGCTTTCATTGGCCACCAGTTCGAAGTGGTAGGTCTCGCCGCGGATGACGCAGCCCAATGCGATCAGCGCGTCGAAGTCGCCGCTCGCGGCCATGGCCTTCAGCGCCATCGGGATTTCCAGCGCACCGGGCACGGTGACGTGGCGGATGTCGCCGGGGTCTACTTCCAGCCGTTCGAGCTCGCCGTAGCAGGCCTCGGCCAGATGCATGGTCAGACTGTCGTTGAAGCGGGCGCGGACGATGCCGATGCGCAGGCCTTCGCCCATCAACTCGCCGCTGCTGCCCTGGTCGGCACCTTGCATGGGGGGGTCTGGTTCTCTGGGCGCGCTGATCAGACGGCGCGCAAGGGCATGGGCGGTGAAGCCGGGGCTGCCGGGGCAACCGGCGCAGAAACCGCAGACACCACAAACGCGGATGACGCGGGTGAAGGCGCCTGCGGCACACCGGTCAGCGTGGCCGGTGCGGCGCTGAAGCCCGTCACCTCCAGGCCGTAGCCCGTCATGCTGGGCATGCGGCGCGGGCTGCCCAGCAGCCGCATGCGGCGCACGCCCAGGTCGCGCAGGATCTGCGCCCCCACGCCATAGGTGCGCAGGTCCATGGGCATGCTGCGCCGCGGCGCAGTGCCTTCGGCCGGCGGCATCAGCTGGCCCAGCAAAGTGGCCGCGTCGCCGCGACAGTTCAGCAGCACGGCCACGCCGCAGGGCGCCGCCTGCAAGGCCGCCAGCGCGGTCGGCAGCGGCCATGAATGTGCGCTGCCGCCGGTGTCCAGCAGGTCCAGCGCGGTGAAGGGCTCGTGCACCCGCACCGGCACTTCGTCGCCTTCGTCCCAGGCGCCATGGCTCAGCGCCAGGTGCAGGCCGCCGCCCTGGTCGCGAAAGCTGGTGCACTCGAAGTCGCCATGCGGAGTGCGCAGCGGCCGACGGCCCAGGCGCTGGATCAGCGATTCATTGCGGCTGCGATAGTGGATGAGGTCGGCGATGGTGCCGATCTTGAGCCCGTGCTGCTGCGCGAACAGTTCCAGGTCGGGCAGCCGCGCCATCGAGCCGTCGTCGTTCATGATCTCGCAGATGACGGCCGCGGGCGTCAGCCCGGCCATGCCGGCAAGGTCGCAACCGGCCTCGGTGTGCCCGGCGCGCATCAGCACGCCGCCTTCTTGCGCCTGCAGCGGAAAGATGTGCCCGGGCTGCACCAGGTCAGCGGCCTTGGCGTCGCGCGCCACGGCCGCGGCCACGGTGCGCGCGCGGTCGGCGGCCGAAATGCCGGTGGTCACGCCCGTGGCGGCCTCGATCGACACCGTGAAGGCCGTGCCGTGTTGGGTGCCGTTGCGACTGGCCATGGGCGGCAATTGCAGGCGTTCACAGCGTTCACGCGTCAGCGTCAGGCAGATCAGGCCGCGCGCGAAGCGGGCCATGAAGTTGATGGCGGCCGGCGTGACATGTTCGGCCGCCAGCACCAGGTCACCCTCGTTCTCGCGGTCTTCCTCGTCGACGAGGATCACCATGCGGCCGGCAGCCAGCTCGGCCACGAGTTCGGGGACGGGGGAAATGGGCATGGGGGCGATTGTAGGCGGGGGCGTTTTGATTGCAGGCCTGCCGCCGGCCTGCCTGACTGCGGCGCGACGGGCGCAAAAAAAGGCGCCCGAAGGCGCCCGATTGGTGGCGGTTGAGACCCGCGGTGTCGGTCGCTTCAGCCGCTTCAGCCGCTTCAGCAGCGACGCCGACGCGTCAGGCCAAGGCCCAGGAGCGCGGCACCGACGAGGGCGAGGGTGCCAGGCAGCGGTACGCCGCTGGGGGGCGAAGTCGGAATTTGGGCCAGCGTTCCGCCGGTAACGACCCGGTCGGTATCGGTC
>JBBSCX010000202.1:0-7024 GCA_038249905.1 Burkholderiales bacterium | reverse complement strand
GTCGCCTGGATGATGACGGCCACCCTGCTGGTGGTGTTCATGGCCCTGCCCGGCCTGGCACTGTTCTACGGCGGTCTGGTGCGCAGCAAGAACATGCTGTCGGTGCTGATGCAGGTGATGGTGGTGTTCTCGCTCATCTGCGTGCTGTGGGCCGTCTACGGCTACAGCCTGGCCTTCGGCGGCGAGGGACTGATCATCGCGGGCTTCGACAAATTGTTCCTCGCCGGGGTGACCGTGGACAGTCTCGCCGACACCTTCAGCGCCGACGTGAAGCTGCCCGAGTACGTCTTCATCGCCTTCCAGGCCACCTTCGCGGGCATCACCTGCGCGCTGATCGTGGGTTCGTTCGCAGAGCGCATGAAGTTCTCGGCCGTGCTGCTCTTCAGCGTCATCTGGTTCACCTTCTGTTACCTGCCGATTGCGCACATGGTGTGGGGCGTGGGTGGTTACCTGTTCGACAAGGGCGCGCTGGACTTCGCTGGCGGCACCGTCGTGCACATCAACGCCGGTGTGGCCGGACTGGTGGGCGCGTACATGCTGGGCAAGCGCATCGGCTACGGCAAGGAGCAGATGACCCCGCACAGCCTGACGCTGACGATGGTCGGTGCCTGCATGCTGTGGGTGGGCTGGTTCGGCTTCAACGCCGGCTCCAACCTCGAAGCCACCTCGGGCGCCGCGCTGGCCTTCATCAACACCCTGTTCGCTACCGCCGCGGCGGTGCTGGCCTGGTGTGTGGGCGAAGCGCTGACCAAGGGCAAGGCCTCGATGCTGGGTGCGGCCTCGGGCGCCGTCGCCGGCCTGGTGGCCATCACCCCGGCCTGCGGCAGCGTGGGCGTGATGGGGGGCATCGTCATCGGCGCCTCGGCCGGCTTCATCTGCCTGTGGGGCGTGACCGGCCTGAAGAAGATGCTGGGCGCCGACGACTCGCTGGACGTGTTCGGCGTGCACGGCGTGGGCGGCATCGTCGGCGCGCTGCTGACGGGCGTGTTCTCTGCCGGCACCCTGGGCGGCATCAAGGGCGACGACTACTCGATCGGCAGCCAGATGCTGGTGCAGGCCGAGGGCGTGCTGATCACGATCGTCTGGTCGGCCATCGTCGCCTTCATCGCCTACAAGATCGTCGACATGGTGATCGGCCTGCGCGTGTCGGAAGAAGAAGAGCGCGAAGGCCTGGACATCGGATCGCACGGCGAGACGGCGTACAGCAAGTAAGCCGGCAAGCGCATCCAGCGGGCCGCGGCCCGCTGGCTTGCCGGATCACAGCAAGACACAGGGCCACCCTCGGGTGGCCCTTTTTCATGCCTGCGGCGGCTTCAGCAGGGTCAAGATACGGCTCCTAGAATGCTTTTCCCTTTGAGCCGAGCCCGCCGCCATGGTCCCCCATCTCACCACCGCCCTGACCGGCCCGATCAACGAGCTCGAGCAGCGCGTGCTCGAATCGATGCCCGCCATCGAGCGCTGGTTCCGGCTCGAGTGGATGGAGCACACGCCGCCCTTCTACAGCTCGGTGGACCTGCGCAACGCCGGCTTCAAATTGGCGCCGGTCGACACCAACCTGTTCCCCGACGGCTTCAACAACCTGACACCCGAGATGCTGCCGCTGGCGGTGCAGGCGGCGATGGCCGCGATCGAGAAGATCTGCCCCGAGGCCAAGAACCTGCTGCTGGTGCCGGCCACGCACACGCGCAATTCCTTCTATCTGAGCAACGTGCAGCGCCTGGTGCAGGTGTTTGGCCAGGCCGGGCTGAACGTGCGCCTGGGCAGCCTGGACCCGACGCTGGCCGCGCCCACCACGCTGGGCCTGGCGGACGGCAGCGAACTGGTGCTGGAGCCGCTGCTGCGCACGCGGGGCCGCCTGGGGCTGAAGGACTTCGACCCCTGCACCATCCTGCTCAACGACGACCTCACGGCCGGCACGCCCGAGGTGCTGCAGGGCCTGCACCAGCAGTACCTGCTGCCGCCGCTGCATGCCGGCTGGGGCGTGCGCCGCAAGAGCCGCCATTTCCAGAGCTACGAGGAAGTGGCGAAGAAGTTCGCCAAGCTGCTGGGCATGGACCCCTGGCTCATCAACCCCATGCACGGGCAATGCGGCGAGGTCGACTTCCGCACCGCCGTCGGGCTGGATTGCGTGAAGACCCACGCCGAGGCCATGCTCACCAAGGTGCGCCGCAAGCACAAGGAATACGGCATCAACGAGAAGCCGTTTGTGATCGTCAAGGCCGACAACGGCACCGGCGGCATGGGCATCATGACCGTGCGCGATCTGCGCGACCTGGACGAACTGCACCAGCGCGCCGCTGGCGGTGCGATGGCGGCGGTGGGTGACGGCCAGGGGCCGGTCGATCTGATCATCCAGGAAGGCGTGCCCACCTACGAACGTGTCAACGACGCCGTGGCCGAGCCCGTGGTCTACATGATCGACCGCTACGTGGTCGGCGGCTTCTACCGCATCCACGCCGACCGCGGCATCGACGAGAACCTGAACGCACCGGGCTCCAGCTATGTGCCGCTGGCCTTCGCCGAGAGCAACCAATTGCCGCGCCGCGGCGTCAAGCCCGGTGCCAGCGCACCCAACCGCTTCTATATGTACGGTGTCATCGGCCGCCTGGCCATGCTGGCGGCCAGCTATGAACTGGAAGCCACCGACCCCGAGGCCGAGGTGTACGAGTAGCGGTCTGGCGGCCCCTGCCCGCGTCGCATGCTGCGGCGCAACATTCGCCGCACCATCGGCGTAGCATGAAGCGGTTGTTGTTTCATGACCGCCGACCCCACCCCCCGCGCCCGCCCCACCGGCGGCGCCCTTGCGGCCCTGACGCTGGGCGCCATCGGCGTGGTCTACGGCGACATCGGCACCAGCCCGCTGTATGCGCTGAAGGAGGTGTTTGCACCCGGCCGCGTGCCGCTGACACCGGGGCACATCCTGGGCATCCTGTCGCTGGTGTTCTGGACGCTCACCGTGGTGGTGTCGCTGAAGTACGTGGTGCTGATCCTGCGCGCCGACAACCGCGGCGAAGGTGGGCTGATCGCGATGATGGCGCTGGCCACGCAGGCGGTGCAGCACCGGCCGGCGTTGCGCGCCAGGCTGTTTCTGCTGGGCATCTTCGGCACCGCCATCTTCTTCGGCGACGGCGTCATCACGCCGGCGATCAGCGTGCTTTCGGCGGTCGAGGGCCTGGAGGTGGCCGCGCCCGCGCTGCACCGCTGGGTCGTGCCGCTGACGCTGCTCGTGATCACGGCGCTGTTCGCGGCCCAGCGCTTCGGCACCGCCGTCGTCGGACGGCTGTTCGGGCCGGTGACGCTGGTCTGGTTTGCCGTGCTGGCGCTGCTGGGCACGGTGCACATCCTGGACCACCCGGCCGTGCTGGCCGCGCTGTCGCCAGGGTATGCGCTGGCCTTCATCGCCGCCGAGCCCGCGGTGGCCTTCGTCGCCTGCGGCGCGGTGGTGCTGTGCGTGACCGGGGCCGAGGCGCTGTACGCCGACCTGGGCCACTTCGGCACACGGCCGATCCGCCTGGCTTGGTTCGTCGTCGTCATGCCCGCCCTGGTGCTGAACTACTTCGGCCAGGGCGCGCTGCTGCTGCAAGAACCCGAAAAGGTCGGCAACCCGTTTTACGGCATGGCCCCGTCATGGGCCTTGTTCCCGCTGATCGCACTGGCCACGGCGGCCACCGTCATCGCCTCGCAGGCGCTGATCACGGCCGCCTTCTCGGTCAGCAAGCAGGCCATGCAACTGGGCGTGCTGCCGCGGCTGCGCGTGCTGCACACGCACGAACATCAGACCGGGCAGATCTACGTGCCAGTGGTGAACTGGGCGCTGTACGGCGCAGTGGTGTTCGCGGTCGTGCTGTTCGGCAGCAGCAGCGCGCTGGCTTCGGCCTACGGCATTGCCGTGACGCTGGACATGATCATCACGACCGTGATGACGTTCTTCGTCATCCGCTACGCCTGGAAACTGCCGCTGGCGCTGTGCCTGGCGGCAACAGGCCTGTTCTTCATCGTCGATGCGGTGTTCCTGGCCGCCAATGCGCTCAAAGTGCTGGACGGCGGCTGGTTTCCGCTGCTGATCGGCGCAGTGGTGTTCACGCTGATGACGACGTGGCGAAGCGGCCGCCGCCTGCTGAACCGCCGCCTGCGCGAGGACTCGATCGACCTGCCCAGTTTCATGGACGCCATTTTCGTCAGCCCGCCCCTGCGCGTGCCGGGCACGGCAGTGTTCCTGAATGCGGCGCGCGGCAGCACGCCCTTTGCGCTGCTGCACAACCTGAAGCACAACAAGGTGCTGCACGAACACAACCTGTTCGTCACCGTGCAGCACCATGAAGTGCCCCGGGTGCCAGCGGCCGAACGCAGCGAGATCGAGCCGCTGGGCCGCAACTGCTGGCAGATCACATTGCACTTCGGCTTCAAGGACGAACCCGACGTACCGCGTGCCTTGGCCGGCGTGCGCGGCCATGGCGTGCCGCTGGACGAGATGGACACCAGCTACTTCCTCAGCCGCGACAGCGTGGTGCCGCGCTTCGGCGCGGGCATGTCGCTGTGGCGCGAGAAGCTCTTCGCCGCCCTGCACCGCAATGCCGCCGGCGCGGCCGACTTTCTGCACCTGCCGGCCAACCGCATCGTCGAGATGGGCGCGAAGGTCGAGATCTGAAGGCTGGGGCGGGCCGGGTGAACACGGCCCAGGCCCGGGCCCTGACCTTGGCCCTGAGCTTGGCCCTGACCTTGGGACGTGCTCGCTCAGTGGCTGCCGGCCTCGAACCCTGCCGCCTGCAACGCGGCGACGACCTCGTCCACATGCGCCGGGTTGCGTGTCTGCAATACCAGCGAGACCTCGACGTTCTGCGCCGACAGGCTGGAGAAGGCGCGCTGGTGGTGCACCTCGTCGATGTTGGCGCCGGCCTCGGCCACGATGGCGGTGATGCGTGCCAGCACGCCCGGCGTGTCGCGCGCGGCCACGCGGATGCGGGCCAGCCGCCCGGCGCGCACCATGCCGCGCTCGATCAGCCCGGCCAGCATCAGCGGGTCGATGTTGCCGCCGCACAGCACCAGCCCCACCTGTCTGCCGGCATAACGCGCCGGGTCCTTCAGCAGCGCCGCGAGGCCGGCGGCACCCGCACCTTCGACCACCGTCTTCTCGATCTCCAGCAGCATCAGCACGGCCTGCTCGATGTCGCCTTCGTCCACCAGCACCAGGTCGTCGACAAGCTGCTTGACCATGCGCCGCGTGATCTGCCCCGGCAGGCCGACGGCGATGCCCTCGGCGATGGTGCTGGCGCCCTGCGGGTGGGCGGTGCCCTTGACGGCGTTGACCATGGACGGAAAGCGCGAGGCCTGCACGCCGATGATCTGGATGCCGGGCTTGAGGGCCCGCGCCGCGGTGGCGATGCCGCTGATGAGCCCGCCGCCACCGACTGCGATCACCAGCGTGTCCAGCTGCGGCTGCACGCGCAGCATCTCCAGCGCGATGGTGCCCTGGCCGGCGATCACGGCCTCGTCGTCGAAGGGATGCACGAACGTCAGGCCGTCACGTTCTGCCAGCAGCAGCGCATGGTCGCGCGCGGCGTCGAAGCCCTCGCCGTGCATTACCACCTCGGCGCCGAAACCGCGTGTGCGCTCGACCTTCACCATCGGCGTCGTCACCGGCATCACGATCACCGCGCGCAGGCCCAGCCGCCGGGCGTGGAAGGCGACGCCCTGCGCGTGGTTGCCGGCGCTGGCCGCGATCACGCCCTTCACCGGCACGCCGCTGGCCAACAACGTCGACAGCTTGTTCAGTGCGCCGCGCTCCTTGAACGACGCCGTGAACTGCAGGTTCTCGAACTTCAGGAAGATCTGGCAGCCGACGATCTCGCCCAGCGTGCGGCTTTCGACGCAGGGCGTGTCCAGCACCTGACCTGAAAGGCGGCCTGCCGCAGCCTCGATATCCGACAGAGTGACCAAGCTTCCCGCTCCGGAACCGGCTTCGCCAAGCGGGTGGCGGACGACAGCCTCGGGGGATACCGAGCGAAGCGAGGGCTGGGCCTCCATCTATGCCGTGCCGCCCACCGTCAGGCGCTCGATGCGCAGTGTCGGCTGGCCCACCCCCACGGGTACGGTCTGCCCGTCCTTGCCGCAGACGCCGACGCCGGTGTCCAGCGCCATGTCGTTGCCGATCATGCTGACGCGGTTCATCGCGTCCGGGCCGTTGCCGACCAGCGTCGCGCCCTTGACCGGATAAAGAATCTTGCCGTTCTCGACCCAGAAGGCCTCGCTGGCGCTGAAGACGAACTTGCCGCTGGTGATGTCGACCTGACCGCCGCCGAAGTTGGTGGCGTACAGCCCGCGCTTGACGCTGCCGATGATCTCTTCCTTGGTGCGCGTGCCGCCCAGCATGTAGGTGTTGGTCATGCGCGGCATCGGCAGGTGGGCATAACTTTCGCGGCGGCCGTTGCCGGTGGGCTTCACACCCATCAGCCGCGCGTTCAGGCTGTCCTGGATGTAGCCCTTCAGGATGCCGTCCTCGATCAGCACGTTGCGCTGGCTGACATGACCCTCGTCATCGACGTTCAGGCTGCCACGCAGGTCGGGCAGGGTGCCGTCGTCCAGCACCGTCACGCCCTTGGCGGCCACGCGCTGGCCGATGCGGCCGGCAAAGGTGCTGCTGCCCTTGCGATTGAAGTCGCCTTCCAGCCCGTGGCCCACGGCCTCGTGCAGCAATACGCCGGGCCAGCCCGGACCCAGCACCACGGTCATGGCGCCGGCGGGTGCGGGGCGGCTGTCCAGATTCATCAGGGCCGTGGCCACGGCATGGTCGACATAGCTGCCGATCATCGCGTCGTCGAAGTAGCCCAGGCCGTAGCGCCCGCCGCCACCGGCGCGGCCGACTTCGCGGCGCCCGGCCTGTTCGGCGATGACGGTGATGCTCAGGTGCACCATCGGCCGCACGTCGGCGGCGCGTGTGCCGTCGGCGCGGGCCACCAGCACGACGTCGTACTCGGCGTTGACGCCGGCCATCACCTGCACGATGCGCGGGTCCTTGGCGCGGGCC
>JBBSCX010000201.1:0-7039 GCA_038249905.1 Burkholderiales bacterium | reverse complement strand
GTGCCCGACAGCTCGTACTTCATGTTCTTGAACTTCGCGCCCATCTTCAGCACGTGGCCGGCCAGGCCGGTGTAGGTCAGGTCCTCGCTGAGGAAGCTGCCCTTCTGCGCGCGGTTCTGCGCGTTGGGCGAGCCGCCGGCGAAGATCACGTCACCCGAGTTCGACAGCAGCTGGGGTGTAGCGGTCGAGACCTTGTACTTGATGAAGGGCGTATTGGCCGCCGAGTGCGGGTTCCAGGTGTAGTCCTCAAGGCCCAGGCGGGCCTCGCTGAACCAGTCGCCCAGCGACCATTCGTGCTTGAGGTCGAAGCGTGTTTCGTCGTTGCGGCGCTCGACGTCGTTGCCCGGCACGCTGAGGTCGCGGCTTTCAGGCGTGCGGTCGTCCTCGCGGCGCACGCGCAGGCTGGCCGACAGGCGCTGGTCGGGCGCGATCTGCGCGTCGATCTTGCCGAACAGCAGGTTTTCCTTGAAGGTGTCGACCTGGTTGCCCTGGTAGCCGCGGATGGTGCCCATGATGCCGGCGCTGGTCGGCAGCTTGTTCAGTTCACGCGGGATGACCTGGCGCGAGTCGTCGATGGTCTTGCCGTCGTAGGCGAAGAAGAAGTGGATCTGGTCGCGCACGATGGGCCCGCCGACGCTGAAGCCGTATTCCTGCTTGCTCGACGCCGGCAGCGACACGCCCTGGGCTTCGCGCTCTTTCTCGAACACCGACTTGCTGCGCCAGTTGGTGCCGGTGCGGTCGATGTAGGCCTCGCCGCTGAGCGTGTTGCTGCCCGACTTGGTGATGGCGGTGACGGCGGCGCTGCTGACCTGGTCGTACTCGGCCTTGTAGTTCTGCGTCAGCACGCGGTATTCGGCGATGGCCGATTGCGGGAAGGGGTTGCCGCGTGAGCTGTCCTGGCCCGACAGGCCGCCGCGCAGGATGTTGTTCTTCTGGCCCACGCCGTCGATGAAGACGTTGACGTGGTCGAAGTTCTGCGCGCCGGCCTGGATCTTGGTGTTGCCGCTGGCATCCGAACTGAAGGCGACGCCCGGCGCCAGGTCGACGCTGCTGAGGAAGTTGCGGCTGACCTGCGGCAAAGCCTCGATGAGGCGGCGCGACACCGCCGTGCCCATCTCGGAGCTGCGCACGTCCCTGCGTTGCGCCACGCCGGTGACGACGATCTGCTGCACGTCGCTGGCGGCAAGGTCCAGCGCCGCCGTTTCGCCCACGGCGACGGTGAGGCTCTGCGTCTTCGTTGCCAGGCCGGGTGTGGCCACGCGAACTTCATAGTCGCCGGGGGCCAGGCCGGTCAGCACGTAGCTGCCGTCGGCGCGCAGCGTGGCCCGGTAGACGCTGCCGTTGGCCTGGTTGACGGCGGTGATGGTGGTGGTGGCGGTGGCGCCGGCGATCTGGCCCTTGATGGTGGCCGTGCTGAGTTGCGCCTGGGCGGCGCCGGACAGTGCGAGTGCGACGGCGGCGGCCAGCGCGTGGCGGCGGTAACTGCGGATGTTGCGGTTCATGTCTGTCATCTCCTTGTCGTGGCTGGTTGCTCGGAACCAGGGTGGGGGGCGGGCTGCCCGTCTTCTCAGTGCGGGGGCGCGGCGCGTGGCGCCCGGGGTTGTGCCGGCGGGCCGGCGCCGCAGGAGCGGCGCACCACCAGTTCCACCGGCGTCACCACGGTATGGGTGGCCTGGGCCAGCGGGGTCTCGACGGCCTTGATCAGCGCGTTGAGCGCGGCCGCGCCCAGCGCGGCGATGGGCACGCGGATGGTGGTGAGCGCCGGCGTCACGTAGCGCGCGATGGGGATGTCGTCGAAGCCGGCCACGGCGATGTCATCGGGCACGCGCAGCCCGGCTTCGTGCAGCGCGGCCATGCAGCCCACGGCCATCATGTCGTTGGCGGCGAACACGGCGTCGGGCCGCGGGCGGTGGTTGGCGATGCGGCGGCCGGCGGCCCAACCGGTTTCTTCGCTGAAGTCGCCGTCGAAGACGATCTCGGCCATGCCGGGCTTGAGCCCCGCGCGGTAGCCGGCCAGGCGCTGCGCGGCTTCGTCGTTGCCCGGCGCGCCGGTGATGAAGGCCACGCGCTGGCGCCCGCTGGCCACCAGGTGGCGCGTCATCGTGGTGGCGCCGCCCAGGTTGTCGACGACGAAGCTGGCGTGCTCTTCCAGGTCCATGCCGCTGTTCAGCAGCACCGCGGGCAGTCTGCCGGGCAGGTTGTGGCGCAGGAAGTCGGCGTCGGCGTGGGGCGACATCACCAGCAAACCGTCGACGCGGCCGTTCATGGCGCGCAGCGCGGCGGCGGCTTCGTCGACATTGCCGTGGCTGCTGCTCACCAGCAGGTGCAGGCCGCGGGCGCGGGCGGCCTGGTCGATGCCGCGGATGAGTTCGCTGAAGTATTCGCCGTGCAGGTCGGGCAGCAGCGCGCCGATGGTGTCGGTGCGCCGTGTGATCAGGCTGCGTGCCGCGCCCGAAGGCGTGAAACGCAGCGTGCGCGCGGCGTCCTCTATGCGCTGGCGGGTTTCGGGCAGCACGTTGGTGGCGCCGTTGAGAGCGCGCGACACCGTGGCCACGGAGACGCCGGCGGCGCGTGCAACGTCACGGATGGTGGCGGGCATGGTCAAGACCGCACTGCCGGGACGGGGCCCGAAAAAGGCTTGCTCAACATCGGTCTGAACCTCATGTAAAGGTTTTCATGATTGGATAGGAGGCATGAATCGTGTCGTGTAATCGTTTTCACCAAGATGCGTGGCTTCATCGCAACAGCGCGGCTGTTGCGCGGCAACAGCGCGGCAACAGCGCAGATTCAGTCAGTGGCGGCAGCGCCGGCCAAGCCCGCGCCGTGACGGGTAATGAGCCCGGCGTACCAATGCGCGCTGGCCTTGGGTGTACGCCGCAGCGTCTGGAAGTCGACATGCACAAGGCCGAAGCGCTTGGCAAAGCCATGCGCCCACTCCAGGTTGTCCAGCCAGGACCAGGCAAAGTAGCCGCGCACGTCGGCGCCCTGGCTTATGGACGCCTGCACCGCGGCCAGATGCGTGCGCAGGCAGTGCACGCGCAGCGGGTCGTCCACCCGGCCGTCCACCGCGTGCGGCGGGTCGTAGAAGGCAGCACCGTTTTCCGTCACGTAGAGCGGAAGGCCGCCATAGCGTTCGTGCATCCAGACCAGGGTCTCGGTCAGGCTTGTCGGGTGCAGTTCCCAGCCGGTTTCGGTGTAGATGGCGCCGGGCTGGCGCACCGGGGCGGCCTTCACCGGCCAGCCGGCCGGGTCGGCACGCACCACGGCGCGGGTGTAGTAGTTCAGGCCCAGCCAGTCGACGGGTGTCTTCAGCGCCTCGACCTCGGCGTCGGGCCAGTCTGGCCAGTCAGCACCAAAGACCTCGCGCAGTTCGTCGGGGTAGCGGCCGAGCAGCGCGGGGTCGAGGTACTGGCGGTTCATGTAGGCGTCGGCCAGCGCGGCGGCGTGGCGGTCGGCTTCGCTGGCGCCAGGGGCCAGGTGCTTGGGTTCGATGTTCACCACCAGACCGATGCGGTGCCGGCCCACGGCGCGGTAGGCGCGCACCGCGGCGGCGTGGGCTTGCAGCTGGCGGTGCGCGACCACGGCGGCTTCGTGCGCGCAGCGGTGGCCGGGCGCCAGCACGCCGTGCATATAGCCGCCGGGCCAGCAGCCGCCTAGACTGCGCCAAGCCGACCTGGCCGGTCTCCCCCCTGCTGCCCATGCCCCTGCGCAAACCTTCTGCACCGCGACCGGCCCCGGACGACACGGACGATGCGCGGCGTGCTGCCGAGGCCGCAAGCGCCTGCGCCGACTGGCCCGGCAACCGGTTGCGCCTGGGCACGCTGATCGGCGGCACCGCCATTGCCAAGGCGGTGCGGGCGATGAACGCGTCCGGCGTGCCGGTGGCCGGCACCGATGCGGCCGAGGTGCAGTTCAGCAGCATGGACAGCATCGACGAGGGCCGTCCGGTGGGCCTGCGGGGCGTCAAACTGCACATCCTGACCCAGGGCGCCACGTTCAACCTGCCCACGCGGCGGGCGGATGCGGGTGCGCTGAACCGGCCCAAGACCTGATGCTGGCCGAGCGCGAGGCCACGCTGCAGGCGCTGGCTGCGGCGCTGAAGTCGGCCGCGGCCGGCGGGCGGGTGGTGCTGGTCGGCGGCGAGGCCGGCATCGGCAAGACCAGCGTGCTGCGCGCTGCTGCGGCGGCCTGGCGCGCCACGGGAGGCCCGGTCTGGTGGGGCGCCTGCGACGCGCTGCAGACGCCGCACCCGCTGGCGCCGCTGCTGGACATGGCGCGCGACGGCGGTGCACGCTTCGGCGCCACGTTGGGCGGGCCGCGGCCGGCGCTGTTCGAGGCCGTGCTGGATGAACTGCGCGCCGTCGCGATGCCGGTGCTGGTGGTCGTGGAAGACGCGCACTGGGCCGACGACGCCACGCTCGACTGGCTCAAGCACCTGGGCCGGCGCGTCGAGCGCACGCACGCCGTGCTGGCCATCAGCTTTCGCGACGACGAGGTCACGGCCCGGCACCCGCTGCGCGGGGTGCTGGGCGAACTGCCGCCGGCGGCCGTGACGCGGCTGAACCTGCCGCGCCTGACACCGGCTGCGGTCGAGGCCCTGGCGCGCGGCGCAGCGCGCTCTGCCGCAGGGCTGCACGAGGCCACGCGCGGCAACCCGTTCTTCGTCACCGAGGTATTGCGCGACGACAGTGGCCTGGCCGTCCCGCGCACCGTGCAGGACGTGGTGCTGGCGCGCTATGCCCGTCTGCCCGACGCCGCGCAAGCCCTGGTGCGTCGCGTCGCGGTGGTGCCCGGGCGTGCCGAGCGTTGGCTGATCGAGGCCATGCAGGACCACGGGTCGAGAAACGGCCGGGACCGCCATGTGCACATCGGCGAGGACAGCGGCCAGGACAGCGCCCATGACAACGCAGAAGACGCTGCCCTGGCCAGCGGCCTGCTGGTGGCCGACGCCGCCGGGCTGGGATTTCGGCACGAACTGGGCCGCGTGGCGGTCGAGTCGTCACTGTCGGCCGGGGGGCGCCAACGCTTGCACGCCGAGGTACTGGCGGTGTTGTCGGCGGCCTCGTCGGCAGCCTTGTCGGACAGTGGCCGCGCCGCGCCCGCGGCCGGGCGGGTGCATGACGCGCTGCAGGCGCGACCCGTGCCTGACGCGCTGCAGGCGCGGCTCGTGCACCATGCGCTGCAGGCGCGCGACCAGGCCGCCATTTCACGCTGGGCGCCGCGGGCGGCGGTGCAGGCCACCGAGCGCAACTCGATGCGCGAGGCCTGCGCCCACTGGCGCGCGGCGCTGCAGCACGGCCGGCCCGCCGACGATGCCGAGCACGGGGCCTGGCTGGAGGCGCATGCCAATGCCGCCTCGGCGGTGGGTGACATCGCCGAGACCGTGCAAGGCTGGCAGGACGCCGAGGCGCTGGCGCTGCGCCTGGGCGACACCGCCACGGCCGCGATGCACCGCAGCCGGCGCGCCGTCGCGATGCTCACCCTGCTGCGCCACGCTGAAGCGCGCGCCGCCAACCAGGCGGCCGTGGCGATGGTGGCGCCGCTGCCGCCCAGCCCTTTCAAGGCCCGCATCTGGGCCAATGAAGCCTTTCTGTGCATGATCGACCGCGACTGCGCGGCTGGCCTGCGCTGGGCCGAAGAGGCCGCCGCGCAAGCCGAGGCGGCCCAGGATCCCCTGGCGCGCCGCGCCGCGTTGTCGGTCCAGGGCGCCTGCCTGCTGTTCATCGACCCGGCCCGCGGACGCGACATCCTGCTGGACATCCTGGCGGCCGCGCGGGCGTCGGGGCCGCTGCGCAACGTGGGCGTCCTGCTGATGACGCTCGGCTCGGGGCTGGGCGAAATCATGGCACTGGCAGACGCCGAGACCTTCCTGCGCGAAGGCCGCGCGCTGGCCTTGGCGCACGAGTTGGACAGCCTGAGCGCCTACACGGGCGCGTGGCTGGCACTGTGCCGTCTGGGGCGCGGAGGCTGGGACGAAGCCGCCGCCCTGGCCAGCGAGGCGCTGGCCCGCAGCCGCGGCAGCGACATGAGTCGCCTGGTGGCGATGCTGGCGCTGGCGCGTCTGCGCGTGCGCCGCGGCGACCCGGGGGCGACTGAGATGCTGGCTGCCGCGCTGGCGCTGGCCGAGCCGAGCGGCTCGCTGCAGCGCCTGGGGCCCGCCCGCGCAGCGCGTGCGGAGGCGGCCATGGCGCGCGGCGACCCCGCGGCGGCAGCGGCCGAAGTGGCTGCCGCGCTGCCGCTGGCGCAGCAATGCCAGCACGCCTGGTTGATCGGCGAACTGGCCTACTGGGGCTGGCGTGCCGGCACCGTCACCGTAGCACCCGCAGGCGCGGCCGAACCCTACGCACTGCAGATCGCCGGCCGCTGGCAGGAAGCCGCTGACGCCTGGCTGGCGCTGGACTGCCCCTACGAGCGCGCCCGCGCGCTGGCCGATGGCGACAGCGAAGCACAACGCCAGGCGCTGGCCGTGTTCGATGCGCTGGGCGCGCGGCCGGCCGCAGACGCACTGCGGCGCCGCCTGCGCGACGCTGGCGTGCGCGGCGTGGCGCGCGGGGCCCGTGCCTCCACGCGCAGCCATCCGCTGGGACTGACCGCGGCCGAGGTGCAGGTGCTGCGCCAGCTGGCAGCGGGCTTGCGCAATGCGCAGATCGCCGAACAGCTGCACCGATCGGTGCGCACGGTGGACCACCACGTGGCGTCGGTGCTGGCCAAGCTGGGCGCAGCTTCACGGCAGGACGCGGTGAAGCTGGCCGAGAGCCACGGCTGGTGGGGCGAGCCGCCGCAATCTGGGTAATTGAGTTGGGTGCGCCTAACTTTTTTATTTATCACAGCCGCTTGCAGGTGCGCTCCGGCACGTTCCGGGCTCAAGCTGAAGGCCTGTGCGCATGACTGCTGTACAGGTCCACCGGGCACTCGACCGGCGCGCACGGCGGGCGGCAAGCGACCCTTTGCAGTCACCCGCCGATCGCCCCGAAAGCAGACCACCGGCCTTGCCGCGTCAAGAAACATGGGCCGTTGCAGGCAGGCGCCACGCCGCTGC
>JBBSCX010000200.1:0-7045 GCA_038249905.1 Burkholderiales bacterium | reverse complement strand
CGCCACACGACCCAGAACATGAACCGTCAGGCCTGAATCGCCAAGGGGCACACATGTATACCGCCAAGGGACAACTCGACGCCCAGCAGCTGCTCAAGCAGTACAGCCCGCTGGTGCGCCGCCTCGCCCACCAGATGATCGCCAAGTTGCCGGCCAACGTCGAAATCGACGACCTGATCCAGGTCGGCATGATCGGCCTGTCCGACGCACTGAGCCGTTTCGATGCCGCCCAGGGCGTGCAGTTCGAGACCTTCGCCACGCAGCGCATTCGCGGCGCCATGCTCGACGAATTGCGCGGCAACGACTGGATGAGCCGCGGCGACCGCCGCCACCAGCGCAGCATCGAAGCCGCAGTGCACAAGCTGGAACAGCGCCACGGCCGCGCGCCCAGCGAAAGCGAGATCGCGCGCGAGATGGGCCTGAGCCTGCTCGAGTACCAGGAACTGCTGGGCAAGGTGCGCGGCACGCAATTGATCTACCTCGAAGACATGAGCGGCGACGAGGGCGACGACGACTTTCTCGACCGCCATGTCGCCGACGAGGACGCCAACCCCGTGGCGCGGCTGCAGGACCAGCGCATGCGCCAGGCCCTGGTGGATGCGATCAAGAACCTGCCCGAGCGCGAGCAGTTCGTGATGAGCATGTACTACGAGCACGACATGAACCTGAAAGAGATCGCCGCCGTGCTGAAGGTGACCGAAAGCCGCGTCTGCCAGTTGCACAGCCAGAGCATCGCCCGGCTGCGCACGCGGCTGCGCGAGTGGTAGGAGGGCAGGGCTTGTTCGGCGCATTCCGCCGCGGCCCGGCCGCGCAGGGACAGGCGATCGAGCCTGGCGCCTTGCCCGCTGGCTTGCCCGAGACCCGCAGCGATCCCCGTCTCGACCAGCTGGTGCGCAGCCTCAGCCCCAAGGCCTCGGCCCTGGGCCGCGAGGCGGCCGAGGTGCGCGGCGCCATCGACGACACGCACAAGATCGCCAGCGACCAGGCGCAGGCGCTGCAACTGCTGGCGCAGCAACTTCAGGCCATCGCGCAGTCGCAGCAGGCCATCGTGCGCGAGGCCCATGACGGTCTGGCCGCCACCGCGCGCGTCGGCACGGCCGTGCAGGCCGTGGGGGAGGAAGTCGGTGGCATCGTCGCCACGTTGCGTGAGGTGTCGGACGCCGCGCTGCAGATCACGCAGATCGCGCTGCAGACGCGGCTGGTGGCCTTCAATGCCAGCGTCGAGGCCAAGCGCGCCGGTGAAGCCGGGCGCGGTTTCGGGGTCGTAGCCGATGCGGTGAAGGATCTTGCGGCCCAGGTCGAACAGTCTTCCAAGCAGATCACCGGCACGGTGGCGCGGCTGGGCAGCCGCATTGCCGCGCTGGCACGCGAGATCCGCCACGACGCCAGCGCTGTCCAGGCCGGTGCCGTGCATCAGGCCCTGGCCGAGGTGGGGCAGGGCGCACACCGCATCCACCGGGCCGCCGTCGGCAGCAATGAGGTTTGCGCCGGGCTGGAGGCGCGCATGGGCGGCATCGAGTCCGAGATGCGCCGCACCACCGGCGCGCTGGATGCGGCCCGCACCCGCACCGAGACCTTCCTCGCCATCAGCGAGGCGCTGATCGAGCATGTGGCCGAGTGCGGCGTCGAGACCGAGGACACGCCCTACATCCGCGCCGCGCAGCATGCGGCGCTGCGGATCGGCCAGCTGCTGGACGACGCGCTGCGCACCGGCACCATCGCCGCCGAAGCGCTGTTCGACGAACAGTACCAGGCCGTCGCCGGCAGCCAGCCGGCGCAGCACCTGACGCGCTTTGCCGCGCTGGCCGACCGCCTGTTCCCGCAGGTGCAGGACAAGCTGTTGTCGTTGTCGGACAAGGTGGTGTTCTGCATCGTCGCCGACCGCAACGGCTACATCGCGTGTCACAACCCCAAGTACAACCAGCCGCAGCGCGCGGGCGACGTGGTGTGGAACACCGCGAACTGCCGCAACCGGCGCATCTTCAACGACCGCACCGGCCTGGCTTCAGGACGCAACCAGCGCCCCTTCCTGCTGCAGACCTACCGCCGCGACATGGGCGGCGGTCAGTTCGTGGTCATGAAGGAAGCGGCCGCACCGATCACCGTAGGCGGCCGCCACTGGGGCGGGCTGCGGCTGGCCTACAAGTTCTGAGGCACCGGCCGGCCGGCCCAGGGTCGGCGCCCAGGGCGCGGGCCGCAACGACGCGGGGATGCCTGCCTTGTACCGGTCGAATCGCAGGTCGGGATCGAGCCAGTCCAGCCGGCGCCGCCAAGCCGGCCAAAGTGTCTCCGGTCGCGGTGCTGGGCACCTGATGCAACATGCGGCCATGACGCTGACTCGCGAGGAACTCGACCACCTTTCCGCCTCGACGCTGGCGCACTACAACTCGCGCGCCGAAGAGTATTGGCAAGGCACCCGTGACCACGATGTCAGCCAGAACATCGCGACACTTCTCCGGCACATCGAGAGTGCTGCACCGCTGAGCATCCTGGACCTGGGTTGCGGCCCGGGACGAGACCTCAAGACCTTCTCTGAACTTGGCCACGACGCCACCGGCTTGGAGGGCGCTCCACAGGTTGCGGCCCTGGCGCGCGCGCACAGCGGCTGCGTCGTGTGGGAGCAGAACCTGCTGTCACTGGACCTGCCAACAGCCGAGTTCGACGGCGTGTTCGCCAACGCCGTGCTCTTTCATGTTCCGAGCGCCGAGCTGCCGCGGGTTCTGCTCGCCTTGCACGCAACGCTCAAGCCCGGTGGTGTGCTGTTCAGTTCCAACCCGAGGGGCCAAGGGCAAGAGGGCTGGCAAGGCGAACGCTTCGGCGCCTTTCACGACCTCGCCACATGGCATCGCTACTTGGCCGCGGCCGGCTTTGCCGAGCTGGAGCACTACTTTCGCCCCGAAGGGCTTCCACGCGAGCAGCAACCCTGGCTGGCGTCGGCGTGGCGCGCGGTGTGATCGCGGTGACTGCCGGTAAGTGGATCGGGCTCCATCACTGACGCAGCGTCGCACAAGCCTTCGGCAGGGTTTTCAGTGATGGGCCATTCATGCAGCTTCCGCTTCGATCAGGCTCTGGTCGTGACCAGGGATGCTCGATGCCCCTTGCGTCCAGAGCGGCAACAGTTTCACCTTGACAGTGACCGTGCGGTCTTGGCCTGCGGATACAAGATCGAACGTCGGCGGTACCTGACGGGCGTCCATTCCATCTGGCATCGGAAACGCCAGTTCGAGTGCAGTGCACCCGTAACGCAGCGCGTAAGCCGGCAGTTGGCAAACGTCAGCCTCGTCCACGCCGAAATCGGTTGCATGCGGGTCAAGCCGCTTCCACTTTGCATCGACCACGCGGTCGATGGTTGATGCCGCGCCGTCTTCGCCGATGCTCCAGGCAGTGATGTCCGGTTTCAACAGCAACACATCGTCCAGGTCGCGCGTTGCCAGTTGCAGCGGCGGCCAATGCGTGTGCACGACACGGTCGTGTCCGGCCCCGGTTGCTTCCAGCCTGGCGGCGTGTTCCTCGAACAGCTTATTCATGTCGAACCGCAACCCTGCCGCCTGTGACGCGCCTGCGCTTAGTGAAGGGCTGGCCATTGCCAACAGCCCTTCGCACCACGTCGACACAGGTGCATAGCGGTGGGTCGTGCGGTCGCGTGGCAGGCGTGCGACGACTCGCGCCTGTCTTCATTGCTTGGGAACAGTGTCCCGTTGAGGTCAGGAATCCGCGGCGTGCCGAATACCAGGCGTGGATACCAACATGTCTCCAAAGCCCTGAGTTGGGCACGCCGAAGGTAACGAAGCTCACCAGACTCGCCGTCCTCCAGCGCCGACTCCAAGATCTCTCGGATGGCCGGAAAGTCCTCGCAGAGGTAATTGGCTGCGCGCCAGGCATCTACGCGCTGTGAGAGGGCTTGATAGAGGTACGACATGCGGTCTTAGCGCTCATTGGGCGCGGTGACGCCCGGCCACAGCCGAGCGAAGTCAAAACAAAGCTGGCGGTGGTGCCGGATGGACAAGAGGTAGACCGTGGCACTGGTATCCATGGCCGTGTACAGGATGAGGTAATCACCGTGCAGGTATTCGCGCAGGGCGCTCGCAGTGCCGGCCGGCAGCGTAGCGAACTGGGCCAGTGCCTCGGCCGATTGCGGAGGGTTGTCCAGGTAGCGCCGGCCGATGCGGGGGAACCGAGCCATGTTGGGGATCACCGTTGCACGCAGTTCGGCCAGCAGGTCGTCGAAAGCGAATGCCGCATCTGCTTCGGTCAAGAACGCCTCGATGGCGTCCAGGCGCTCGAGGAAGCTCGCTGTCAGCTCGACCCGGTAGACATCCTCAGCCACGCTTCTTGGCGGCCTTGCCGGTTGTCGCTGCGATGGCTGCTCCAGCGCGGCGCTGCTGAATCTTGGCGATGGCAGCATCCGCCCCGTAGGTGCGGCCTGCCTCGATATCGGCCAAGCCGCGCCTGGCGTCATCTATCAACAGCAGGTGGATGCGCTCGCGCTCCAGGCGGTGGTAGTAGTCCAACCGGTCCGCATCGATCAGCGCAACATAGCTCTCGCCATTCTTGGTGATGATCTTCTCGGCGCCGGCCTTGGCCTGGTCGGCCAACTCGGACAGGTTGGCGCGCGCCTGGGTGAAGGGCACCACATCACTTGCTGAAAAGCCCATGGTCGGCTCCTTGGGAATAGATTGCAGAATACTGTGCAGTCTACGCCATTGGATTGCGACGGAGAAAGGCGGGAGTTCCGCGATTTCGTCGCGGCTGCTGCTTACCGGCTTCTCGTCGCCACTGACACTCGGGGCCGAGCCGCGGCTGCACGGTCGCAAACAATGAAAAAAGCCCCGCAAGCGGGGCTTCTTCTTTGGTGCCGTGCAGACCAGCCTTCAGGCCAGCAATGCACCCTGGTTGGCGGGCCGATCGCTGCCGCCGCTGGCCGAATAGAAGCCGCCGAACGGGGCCGAGGGCGGGCGGGGCATCAGCACGTCGATGGCGCGGTCCAGCGAGGCCGTGGCACGCGCAAGCGACTCGCGCTGGGCGGCCACCTGGCCACCGGCATGGGCCAGCCGGCGACGCAGCAGCGGCGGCACGCTGCCGGTGCGCGCGGCACGTGCAAAGTGGTCCACGGCGCGGGCCAGGGCCTGGTGCAGTTCGGCGGCCGCACGCTCGACGGCGGCGGCATCCTGCTGCTGCAGGGCCTCGCCCAGGGCGTGCAATTGGCCCTCGACGGCCGCCAGCGGGCCTTCGAGTTCACTCGCCGACTGCAAGGCGCGGCGTTCGTCCGGGCTGGGGTTCATCAAGGCAGGACCGCTGGGGTTCAGTTGCTGCGGGCGCGGCCGAGCAGTTCCTCGGCATTGAGGATCAGCTTGTCGGCGATGGCCTCGGCGTTGATGACGAACTTGCCGTCGCGGATGGCCTGCGAGATGCGGTCGACCTTGGCACTGTCGAAGGTCGCGGCGTCCACCTCGCCGGGGCGGGGCAGCCGGGCTGCGGACGACAGCGCCACTTGCGTGCTGGCGGCGGCACTGGCGGATGTGCCAACCGATGCACCGGCGGATGCAGGGGCCTGCACCGCAGCGCCAGGCGCCGCTTTCACGGGCTGGTTCGCATTGGACTTGCGGTCTGGCACCACCGGGAGGGTGGCTTGTTTGGCGTCGATCGGGCCGATCTTCATATTGATCTCCTGTCGGGGGCACGGGGTCCGTGCATTCCCATGGACATGAGCGCTGTATCGGCGCGCTCGGCACCGGACTTGAGGCCGGCAGAGAAGATTTTCGCCGATCCCCCGCAACCCGGGGGGAGCCCGCCGCCGTGCAGGGTCACAGCGACACCTCCAGGCGCCGTTCACCCACCACGCGCCCCGTCAGCACGCGTCCGGCGGGCGTGCGCACACGGGCCTCGCTGCCCTCGAAGCCGTCGCTGACGGCTTCGGCCTCGGCGGCGACCGCGAAGTGCGTGCCGGCCAGCACCACCTGCACCGTCTGCCCGCTGCGAAACCAGCGTCGGCGCTGCAGGTCGGCATGGCGCGGCGCTTGTCCCGCGGCCAGGGGCTGTGCCAGCTGGCGGCCCGTCAAGGCCTGCATATCGGCCAGGGGCGCGCCGCCTGCAGCGGCCCAGTCGGTCTCGGCCTGCACCAGCAGGCTGGCGTCGAGCGTGGTGCCTGCGGGCAGCGGCCCGCGCGCCACCCAGGCCGGTGCCAGCACCTGCACCTGCACCGGCAGAAAGACGCTCCAGCGCGCGCCTTGCATGCAGCGCAACTGCACACGAATGGGGCCCCAGGGCGGGCTGCCGCCGGCCTGCTGGGCCTGCACGCGGGTGCAGGGCGCCAGGCGCCAGCGCGGGTCGGGCTCGCCGGCGGTGGCCAGCACCCGGGCGCCGGCCGGGGCCAGCGCGCTGGCGGCCTGGCGGGCCAGGGCTTCGGCCTGGGCCGCGGCGTCCGCGGGCAAGGTGGCCGCCGCCGGGCCGACCATCACCAGCAGTGAGGCCAGCGACGCCAGCAGTGTGAACGGCGCCCGCCTCGTCCATCGCGCCAGCGGCAGGCGCGGACGTGCAGGGCGGGCAGGGCAGGCTGGGCGGTCAGTGCCTGACGGGATGAGGGCAGGGCGGAGTTTCACGCCGATGAATGTAGGCCCGTGGCCGTCATCGCAGGGCGTGAACTGGCGCGCCATCGCCCCGCTTATCCGCCTCATGTGCGCCGTTGTCGCTGCCCAGAATGCCGGCCATGCGGTCCTGTCCGCCGTCCCGCCGGGGCGGCGTTGACGGAAGCCAGGCCGCGCCCGCCGGAGGCCGCCCGATGATCAACCGCCTGACCGAATCGCTGGACTTCCACGGCCAGGCGCTGGTGCTGCGCGCCGAGCGCCAGCGCGTCATCGCCAGCAACATCGCCAACGCCGACACGCCAGGCTACAAGGCGCGCGACTTCGACTTTGCGGCCGCCCTGCGCAGTGCCACGTCCCGCAGTGCCACGTCCCGCAGCGCCACGTCCGGCAACGCCATGTCAGGCAGCGCGACCGTGGGCAGCAACATCGGCCACGACATCGCCGCCGACGTCATGGCCGGG
>JBBSCX010000199.1:0-7064 GCA_038249905.1 Burkholderiales bacterium | reverse complement strand
GCACCGGCACGGCATCAGACGCCAGGCGCTCAGCTGCCGGACTCAAGACCGTTGTCAGCGCCAGCGCCAAGGGCAATGGTGCCGGCGCCGACGGCTCGGCCGCGAGTGCGGCGGACAGCTCAGCGCCGGCTTCATCCATCGGCAGCGCCTGCGGCACTCCAGGAACCTCAGCCACCTCAACAAAATCAGCGACATCAGGCACGTCAAGCTCAGGTGCTGCGATGGCCTCGCGCCGACCGTGCAGGCGCAGCGCCTCGGCGGCGGCGGCCACCGGGGCGCTGCGATGGCCGTCGTCGCGGCTGGCGGCAATGGCCTCGGTCCAGCCGGCCAGGTAGTCCAGTGCCTCGGCCGTCAAGCCGCGCAAGGGCGCGTCCATGCGCGCGGTCTGCGCCAGGCGCGCGTTGTACAGCTGCTCGCAGGCCCAGGCGGCTTCGCCGTAGTCGCGCAAGCCCAGCATGCGCGAGCTGCCCTTCAGCGTGTGGAAGGCGCGCCGCACCACGGTCAACTCGGTCGGGCTCTCGGGCGCGTCGGCCAGACGCTGCAGCGCCTCGCGCGCCTCGGCCACCACCTCGCGCGCCTCCTCGACGAAGATCTCGCGCATCTCCACGTCGTCTTCGAGCCCGGTGCCCCCGGCGGCCGGGGTGGTGGTCTGCTGCGGCGGCGCGGCGGGCGCAGGCGGCGGGGGCGGCGGCAGCAGCGGGGCCAGGGCGTCGTGCAGCGTGCGTGCCAGCTCGGCGCGCACGGCGCTGCGGGCCTGCGCATCGGGCGCGGCGCGCAGCTGGCGGCCGGCATCGGCCAGGCTGCGCGCCAAGGCGGATTGGTCCTCGGCCACCGCCTGCTGCGACATCTGCGCCAGACGCTGCGCCAGCGCGTTGTCGTCCAGGTCGGGACGCGGCAGCGCACGTTCCAGGGCCTGGGCCTGGGCCAGCAGGGGAAGGTCGATCTCGGGCGCGGCGGTCTCGGCCGGCGGCGCGAAGGCGGCGCCCACCGACACATCCGCCGCCGACGGCGTCTTCAGATCGGGCCAGTCAGGCAAGTCCGGCAGGTCAAGCAGGTCGGACCCGGCTGGCGTGTCTGATACTGATACCGCGGCCGCGCCGGGCGCCTCGTCCAGCGCGGCGAAGGCCGAGACCCGTTCGCTCTGGCCCATCACCGCGCTCAGGCTGCCGCTGTCGGGGTCGAAGCGGAACAGGCTCTTGGCCAGCTGCGGCTGCACGCTGAGCATGTCGATGAGGAAGCTCAGCGCACCCAGGTTGTCGGCCAGGCGGTCGAAGGTGCCGGTCTGGATGGCACGCTGCGGGTCGACTTCGGTCTGCGCCAGCGCATCGACATCGTCGCGCATGTGCAGCACGGCCAGGCTGGCCTGGTCCATGCCCAGCACCGAGAGCACGCCGCGCATGGCCTGCAGCTGTGCGGGCACGGGGATCAATACCTCGCGCTGGGCCGGCTGGCGAAAGTAGGTGTCGATCTGTTTTTCGACCTCGCTCAGCGAGGCGCGCAGTTCCTGCACCACGCTGCCCATGGTCTGGCGGTCGCTGACGCGGCGGTACAGCTCCTCCATCCAGGCTTCCAGTGGCTGTGGCTCGGCGCCGCCGCGAACGTCGTCGATGCGGCGCGCCAGGCGCAGCACGCGGCCTTCCAGTTCAGGGTGGTCGAACTCGCCGTCCTCGATCGACGCGTCCAGGTACAGCAGCGCCGTGGCCATCTCCATGGCCAGCGGTGGCGGCGGCCCTTGCCCCGCGTCGGCGGTCTGCCCGGCCGCAGCCTGCAGTGCCTGCGACAGCGCCTCGCCGCCCGGGAACAGCTTGATGACGGAGTCGCCGACCAGCGCAAACTGTTCGGCCAGCCCCACCAGCCGGTGCATCTCGCCGCCGGCCACGGCCGACCAGGCGTCCTTGGCGCCGGCCAGCCGCCGTCGGGCCAGCGCCACCAGGGCGGGGTCGAAGCGCCCCAGGCGCGGCGTCTCGTAATCCGCCGCGGCCAGCGTGCCGGCGGCCCCATCCAATCGCCAGGCGCGGCGCACGGCGGCCAGGCGTGGCGCAGCACGCTGCGCGTCGGGCGCTGCCGCATGGGCGCAGAAGAAAAGCAGGTCCTGCGCCAGCCGGTCGGACGGCAGGCCCTGGGCGCGCAACTGCGCCAACAGGCGCGAAGCCAGGCGCTTGCTGTACAGATCGCCCTGCAACAGTCCGGCAGCCTGGGCTTCGAACACGGCCGCAGCCAGGCCCCACAGCGCCGACTTCGGATCGGCAGCGTTCGTAGCGGCTGCAGCGCTGGCATGGCCTGCCTCCCCCGCCCCCTGCCGCGCACCGGCCCCCAGCTCGGCGCACAGCGTGCTCATGTGCGACAGCGTGGCCGCGTCGGGCTGGCGCATCAGTGCAAGCACGCCGGATTCGAGCGCCGCACGTGCGTCGTCGTCGCTGGTGCGCGGCGTCAGGCCGGGTTCGGGCGCCAGCGCCTGCCAGCGGAAGTCCAGCCGCCACAGGTCGGCCGGGTGCACCCGTTCGGCCCCGGCCAGCAATTGCACCGCGCGGTACTGCGGAAACATCGACAGCGGCGACACCGGCTTGCCCGCCAGCTGGCGCGACAGAAAGTCCAGCAGCGCGAAGCTGGCGCGCTCCACCGTCTCCACCGCCTTGGCATTGACGCCGGCCGGCTTGGCCACCATGCGCTGGACGGCGGCTTCTGAAGCACGCAGCACCTGGGCCGCGGCCGGCAGCCCGACCAGTTCCAGCGCGCCCACGCCCTGGTGCAACTGCGCCCGCGCGCTGCGCAGCACGGCCAGATCGATGCTGCCCAGGTCGGACCCGGCCGCTGCCTCGGCCTCTTTCAGGTGACGCCGCAGCGACTTGTGCGCCGCTTCCAGCGAACGTCGCAACTCGGCCTGCACCCAGGCCAGGGCGCTGAGGTCGTCCATCACGACACCTTGAAGCGCGATACCGAGGCGCGCAGTTCCTCGGCCGTGCGCGACAGCTCACGCACCATCTGCGCCGTCGAGCGTGTGCCTTCCGAGGTCTGCTCGGTGACGGCGAAGATGTGCTGGATGTTGGCGGCCACGACGTTGGCCGATTCGGCCTCCTCGCGCGCCTCGCGCGAGATGCGCTCGATCAGGTCCGACAGTTCGCGCGTGACGCGGTCGATGTCGGCCAGCGCGGTACCGGCGGCGTCGGACAGGCGCGCGCCCTCGACCACGCCCTGGGTGCTGCGTTCCATCGCCGCCACCGCGTCCTGGGTGTCGGTCTGGATGGTGCGCACGATGGCCGCAATCTGCCGCGTCGCGTCGCCCGAACGTTCGGCCAGACGCTGCACTTCTTCGGCCACGACCGAAAAGCCGCGCCCGGCGTCGCCCGCACTGGCGGCCTGGATGGCGGCGTTCAGTGCCAATACGTTGGTCTGCTCGGTGATGTCGCCGATGAGTTCGGTGATCTCGCCGATCTCCTGGCTGCTTTCGCCCAGGCGCTTGATGCGCTTGGAGGTTTCCTGGATCTGGTCGCGGATCGAGTTCATGCCGCCGATGGTGTTGTTCACCGCCACCTGACCGCTCTCGGCCGCCTGCAGCGACTGCCGCGCCACCGCCGCCGTCTGCTGCGCTGCGGCCGAGACCTCGTTGATGCGGCCGGCCATGCGCAATACCGATTCACCGGTGTCGCGGATCTCGCGCAACTGCTCGGTGCTGGCGGCCAGCAGCTCGGTGGAGGTCTGCTCGACCTGCTGCGTGGTCTCGGTCACGCGGCTGGCCGTGGTCTGCACCTGCGACACCAGGCCGCGCAATTCCTCGACCGTGAAGTTGACCGAATCGGCGATGGCGCCGGTGATGTCCTCGGTCACCGTGGCCTGCTGCGTCAGGTCGCCCTCGGCCACCGTCTGCAATTCGTTCATCAGGCGAAGAATGGCCGCCTGGTTGGCGTCGTTGACACGCTTGGCTTCCTGCTCCTGACGCTCGGCTTCCTCGCGCTGGGTGTCGGCCTGGCTCGAACGCGCGGTCTGGTCGCGCACGAAAAGCCTCAGCAGCCCGTAGCCACCGGCGGCCAGCAGCAGCACCGACAGCACTGCCGCCACCAGGCTCGGCCCACCGAACCCAGCTTCGGCAGAGAGGGACTGCTGCAGCGTGTCCAGGCCCCGACGCAGCGGCTCGCTGTCGGCCACGATGACGTCACGCGCCTCGCGCGCGGCGGCCAGGCCCTGCAGGTTGTTGATGATCGGGCCGGCCTGCGTGCGTGTCTGCTCGAACTGCGCCAGCAGCAGACGCAACTGTTCACGCGTGGCGGGGTCGCGGGTGCCGGGCAGGCGCAGTTCGGCGCTGCCGTCCAGCAAACCCTGCGCGATCTCGCTGAAAGAGCCGAGGTCCTTGCCGAGCTGGAACACGGCGCTGGCGCTGGCGCCGTCGCTGGTCAGAAACTCGTTGGCGCTCTTGCCCACGCGCTGCGTCAGCATCACCAGCTGACCCGCGGCCGAGATCTCGACCGGCGTGGCGCCGGCTTGCAGCTTCAGCGCCGCCACGCTCTCGGCGATGTCCAGCAGGTCGGCGCTCTGCTCGTTGATGGCGCGCAGTGCGGCGCCCACCTGCGTCAGCGCCGGCTGCTGCGCGGCCACCACGGCCGCGCTCTTCTCGGCCCGGTCCACCAGCGGCAGCAGCGGCTGCACCTGCGCCATCAGCGCCTCGGGCACGGCGGGCACGGTGTCGCTGCCGTTGCGCAGTGCGCGCACATCGCGCGTCAGCACCGCCGTGCTGTCACGCATCTCGGTGAAGGCGGCGACGGCCCCACCCAGGGCCTGCGACACCGACTTGGCCAGCCGCTGCGACTGCGTCTGCGCCTGCCCGGCGGCCGCCACCTGCGCTGCGCTGCGGTTGCTGGCGTTCAGCGCCAGCGCGGCAGTGCCCAGCAGGCCCAGCAGACCCAGCACGAACAAGGCCGCCATCAGCCGCTGCTGCGCTGCCAATGCCATGTCGCCCAGAAGCGGCAGCCCGCTGCCGGCGGCCGCACTCACCGCGGTGCCGGCGTCGGCCTGTCGGGCATCGACGTAGTCAACAGCTTGCTCCGAAGGCTCGGCCTCGGAGATGATGGACGTGTCGGGGTCGATGCGCGTGGGCACAGCCGTGGCGGGCCCGAGGCGCACCGTGGTCTCGCCCGGGCCGGGTGGCGACAGCTCGTCGAACTCCGACGGCCTGTCGGCGGCGGGCTCGCCGGTGCGGCCGCTGCCCTTGATCCTGTCCAGGAAGCTCATGGGTTCCTCTTCCGTTCACGCCGGACGCGATGGGGGAAACGGCGGCCGCAAAGGCTCATGCGGCGATGCCGAGAAAGTGCTCGTCGCGGGCCAGCGCCGCCAGATCGATGGCCTGCCAGCGGCGCCCGGCCTCGTCGCGGAACACGCCACCGGCGAAGGCGGGCCGCGGCGACGCGCTGTCGGCCGCATGCCCAGGATCGGGCTCGGGCTCGGGATGCAGCTGCGCCAAGGCGCGCAGGCCGGCCAGCCGGTCCACCAGCACAGCGCAGTTCGCACCCAGGGTGGGGTTCAGCGCCAGCAGCCGCGCGCTGTCGCGGCGCGCGTCAGGCCCGAACTGCAGCGCCTGCGGACGCAGGCCGAGAAAAGCCGCCAGATCGACCACGCCGTGCAACTGTCCGCGCAGATTGGCCACACCGGCGAACCAGGCACGGGTGTGCGGCATTGGCGTCAGCGGCGTGAGCGAGAAGATCTCGCCAGCGCTGGGCAGCGGCACCAGCAGACCCTGACCGGCACATTCCACCGCCAGCCAACCCGCGGCCGCGGGTTCGCTGCGCGCCAGTTGCAGCCGCTGGGCCAGGCGGCTTTGCAGTTGACGCAGCGCTTCGCGGTTGGCCATCAGCGCAGTATCGGTGCCGTGAGCGTTCGGTGCAAAGCCGGCGCGGCCTTCAATCGAAGGCCTTGATCTTGGCGATCAGCTCATCGCTGTTGACCGGCTTGACGATGTAGTCGCGGGCGCCCTGGCGCATGCCCCAGACCTTGTCGGTTTCCTGGTTCTTGCTGGTGCACATGATCACCGGCACGTCGGCCCAGCGCGGGTCGCGGGTGATGGTGCGCGTGAGCTGAAAACCGTTCTGCCCGGGCATCACCACGTCCATCAGGATCAGGTCGGGCTTGTCCTCACCCAGCCGGCGCAGTGCCTCGTCGCCGTTCTCGGCCGTGCGCACGGTGTAGCCGCGCTTGCCCAGCACGTCCGACAGATGGAAGAGCTCGGTCTTGGAGTCGTCAACGACGAGGATCTTGCGGATGGCCATGGAGGTTGCGTCGGTGTGGCCTGGCGTGGGTGGATCGAGCGACTTTTTGTCGGGGCGTCGGCGCGTCTGCGGTGCCGGCGCCGGGGCTCTGGCGAAGCGTCTCAGATGCTGCGGCGGCGGAACAGGTCCACGGCGCGCAACAGCTGTTCCTTCGTGAAGGGCTTGGTCAGGTAGTCCTGCGATCCCACCATGCGTCCGCGCGCCTTGTCGAACAGGCCGTCCTTGCTCGACAGCATGATGACCGGCACATGCGCAAACCGCGGATTGCGCTTGATGATGGCGCAGGTCTGGTAGCCGTCCAGGCGCGGCATCAGGATGTCGCAGAAGATCAGTTCGGGCGCGTGGTCGTTGACCTTGGCCAGCGCGTCGAAGCCGTCCTCGGCCAGCAACACCTCGTGACCGCCCTGGCGCAGGAAGATCTCGGCACTGCGGCGGATGGTGTTGCTGTCGTCGATCACCAGCACCTTGGCGCCCGACTGTGCCGCCACCAGCGCTGGCACGGGCGCGGCGTGGGTCGGCGCTGCCTCGGTCCTGAGCTGCGGGCCCGGGTCGGCCAGGTCGGGCAGGCCGTCGAGATCGAGCCGCGGCAGGCCCGTGCCGGGGTTGCTCGTTTCTGCCGTTGTCAGCGCAATGTCAGGCGCAGTCTCAAGCGCAATCTCAAACAAGACGGGTTCTCCTCGACGTCAGCGCAGGGCGCGTGCTTGCGGTCAGCAACCCGGGCGCGGCATCAGATCTGCACCATCTCGAAGTCTTCCTTGCGCGCACCGCATTCGGGGCAGGTCCAGTTGATCGAGACATCGGCCCAGGCCG
>JBBSCX010000198.1:0-7112 GCA_038249905.1 Burkholderiales bacterium | reverse complement strand
GTCGGTCGCGGCCACCCTGGTGCCGGCGCGCGAGACCGATGTCTATCGTTTCGAGGCGGTGGCTGGCGAGCGCATCTTCATCGACAACACGGCCAACAGCGGCGGTGACACCTGGTGGCGGCTGCTGGACCCGTTCGGGCGCGTCGTCTTCGGCCCCGGTGTCATCGGCAGTGACATCGACGCGCTGACGCTGAGCCAGACCGGCAACTACACGCTGCTATTGGAAGGTCGCAATTACCTTGCGGAGAGCGCCCTGGCCAGTTACGCCTTCACCCTGCACACCATCAGCGACGGCACGCAGGCCCTGAGTGTCGGCACACGCGTGGACGGCAACATCACCACGCCGGGACAGCGCCAGGTGCACAGCTTCTCGCTGGCAGCCGAAGCGCAACTGCTGTTCGACTCGCTGACGAACAGCGGCAGCTTCACCTGGACGCTTGCGGGCCCGCGCGGCTTGGTCGTCAACAGCCGCGGCTTCAATGGCAGCGATGCCGCCAGCATCGGCGGCGCGACGTTGCTGGCCCTGCCCGCGGGCGATTACGTGTTGACGGTCGACGGCATCGGCGCCCAAACCGGCGCCTACGGCTTCGCCCTGCTCGATGCTGCAGCGGCCACCGCGCTGGCCCTGGACACGGCCGTGACGGGCCACCTGAACCCCGGCGAAAGCAGCCGCCTGTACCGCTTCGAGGCCGTGGCCGGCGACGCGCTGAGCCTGGACGTGACTGCGCTGACGGGCGGCAGCGTCTTCTGGCGGCTGGTGGACCCGACGGGTCGCCAGTTGCTGGGCCCCGAATTCCTGAACGACCGCAGCCTGACGGTGCCGCTGAGCGGCAGTTACCTGCTGCTGCTGGAAGGCCAGATTGGCCAGCCGGGCGCCATCGATTTCAGTCTGCGTCTGGACCGCACCGGCAATACACCACCGGCCGAACTGAGCGGCAGCGTCATCGCCTTGGGCCAGACGGCCGGCGGCACGATTGCGGCCGTCGGCAATGTCGTCGACTTCGTGTTCACCATCGACAGCCCGCGCTCGGTGGTGTTCGACGGGCTCACCACCGACTTCCGCTTCGACTGGCGGCTCGACGGCCCACGCGGCCTGGAACTTTCGCGCCCGATCTACGCCGACGCGTTCGACTTCGGCGCCACCGATGCCATCGCCCTGGTACTGCCCGGCACCTATCGCGTGCGCATCAGCAGCAACGGCGGCCACACCGGCAATTTCGCGTTCCGCTTCCTCGACCTCGCCACGGCGGGGGCGATCACGCCCGGCACCGCCATCAGCGGCACGTTGAATCCGGCCAACAGCACGCAGATGCATCGCTTCGACGCCACGGCCGGGCAGCGCTTCTACTTCGACCGCACGGCGGGCAGCGGCGGCGACACCACCTGGCGTCTGCTGGACCCCTTTGGCCGCACGGTGTGGGGACCGCAAGGCTTCAGCGACCGCGCCACCACCACGCTCGACCACACCGGCAGCTACACCCTGCTGATCGAGGGCCGCTACTATGTCAGCGGCACGGCCAGCTACAGCTTCACGGTGGTGCCGGTCGGCAACGACAGCGTGGCCATCACCATCGGCACTGCGGTGACGGGCGGCATCGCCCACCCCGGCCAGCGCGATCTCCACACCTTCACATTGGCCGAGCCGCGACGGGTTCTGATCGATGGGCGCACGGCCAACACCAGCTTCTTCTGGTCGCTGGCGGGCCCGCGTGGCAGCGTCGCGGACGGCCGCCGTTTCTCCAACACCGACTCGATCGACGGGACGGCGATCTTCGATCTGCCGGCGGGCGACTACGTCTTCACCGTCGGCGCAGACGGCGACGTCACCGGCAACTACGCCTTCGTGCTGCAGGACCTGGCCCAGGGCACGCTGATTGCCGCCGACGAACTGGTCGGTGCCACGCTGGACCCTGCCAGCGCCACACGCATCTATCAGTTCGACGTCGTCGGTGGAGAACGCTGGTTCTTCGACCGCCTGGCGCAGAGCGGCGGCGACACCTGGTGGCGGCTGCTGGACCCGCACGGCGTGGCCGTCTGGGGGCCGTCCGGCTTCAGTGGCGACGTCGGCGCCACCACACTGACGCAGACCGGTCGCTACACGCTGCTGGTGGAGGGCCGCTATTACGTCGGCGGCACTGCCAGCTTCAGCTTCCGCCTGAACCGCGTCGCCGACGCCGCAGCGCCGTTGACGCTGGGTGCACTCACCAGCGGCAACATCGCTCACCCCGGGCAGGCGGTGGTGCACAGCTTCACGCTGGAAAGCGATCGCCGCGTGGTGCTGGACGGCCTGGTCAACACCGCCGCATTGCGCTGGTCCCTGAGCGGTCCACGCGGTGTGGTGAGCTCGGGCCGCAGCTTCCAGAGCACCGACTCCATCGACGGCAACTCGCTGTTCGACTTGCCGGCGGGCGAGTACACGCTGATCGTCAGCAGCTTCAACGACGGCATCGGCGATTACGCCTTGCGCCTCATCGACCTGGCCACGGCCACGCCCATCGCCAGCGGCCAGCGCGTGGCGGGCACGCTGGACCCGGCCACCTCGACACAGGTCTTCCGCTTCGACGCCGGGGCCGGCGAGCAATGGTTCTTTGACCGCGCAGACAGCAGCGGCGACACCTACTGGCGGCTGATCGACCCGTTCGGCCGCAATGTGTGGGGCCAACAGCCGCTGGGCAGCGACCGTGGTCTGACGGCACTGCCCTGGGCCGGCACCTACACCCTGCTGCTGGAAGGCCGCTACTACCTGGGCGGTACGTCCAGCTACGACTTCACGGCGCACCGTGTCGAAGACGTGCAGCGCGGCATCACCGTCGGCCAGCCCAGCGGCATGGACCCGGGCTGGACGCTGGACGCGCGCATCGGCGGCGGCCTGGCGCTGAACGGCCAGCAGTGGCTGCAGGCGGCGCCGACCGCATCGCTGGCGCTGCGCAGCACCGTGACAGCCGAAGCCTGGGTGCGGGTGGACGAGTTCAGCGAGACCTGGACGCCGCTCTTCTATCAGGGCAACGGCACCAGCAACCAGCGCACCTACTCGGTGTGGCTCAACTCGAACGGGCTGGTGCTTCTGTCCACCAGCGACGGCGGCGGCCAGAGTGTTCAGACCGCGGCGGGCGTGATCCGGCCTGGCGAGTGGAACCACATCGCGGCTGTCATGGACCGCCTCAACAACCGCATGAGCATCGTCGTCAACGGCGTCGAGCTCGTCAGCGGCACGGTGCGCACCGGCCCGGCCAGCGCCAGCCCCGACGTGCCGCTGTTCATCGGTCAGGGGCCCGAGGTCAACAACAGTTACGCCCGCCTGCACGGCACGCTGGACGAGGTGCGGGTATGGAACCTGGCGCGCACGGTGGAGCAGATTGCCGCGGCCAGGGACAGCACATTGCAAGGCAACGAGGTGGGCCTGGTGCTGCACCTGCCGCTGGACCAGGTGGCAGGCGCCAGCGTGGCCGACAACGGCCCTGTGCCGCAGACCGTGAGCCTGCTGTCCAACGGCAACCAGGTGGTGGCCGGACGGGTGGCGGTGCCGGGGCAGAACGTCGTCTACCGCTTCGAACTGGCGAGCGAGACGCGTCTGGCGCTGGACAGCCTGACCAACAATGGCGGCCTGCGCTGGACATTGACGGGCCCGCGCGGCGTGGTCAGCGCCAACCGCAGTTTCCAGAGCACCGATTCGGTCGACGGCCTGTCGATCTTCGATCTGGCGGCTGGCAGCTACACGCTGACCGTGTTCGGCAATGGCGACGCCACCGGCCACCACGCTTTCCGGCTGCTCGACCTGTCGCAAGCGCAGCCGATGGCGCTGTCCACGCGTGTCGATGGCACGCTGGTACCCGCGCGCGAAACCGATGTCTACAGTTTCGTGGCCACGGGCGGCGAAAGCGTCTTTTTCGACGCCTTGCTCAATACCGGCGGCGACACCTGGTGGCGGCTGCTGGACCCGTTCGGCCGCGTGCACGAAGGCTCGCGCCAGCTGATCAACTACGGTGTCTTCACGCTGCCCTACGCCGGCACCTGGACCTTGCTGATCGAAGGCCGGCGCTATGTCGCCGGCGACGCCAGCTACGCCTTCAATCTGCGCCAGGTGGTCGACCAGCAGCGCACGATCACGCCGGGTGTGGCCGACGGCCTGCAGCCTGACTGGGGGCCGGGGCAGGTGGGCGGCAGCGCGGGCCTGCACCTGCAGCAGTCGATCGAGGTCGCGGCTTCGGCTTCGCTGGACCTGCAGCGCACGATGACGCTGGAAGCCTGGGTCTGGCTCGACCGCTACAACGAGACCTGGACGCCGTTGATCCACAAGGGCGGCGAAGCCAGCAACCAGCGCAGCTACACGGTCTGGCTGAACAGCAACGGCTCGGTCTTGGTGGACAGCGGCGGCAACAGCGTGCAGACCGCTGCCGGCGTGATGGCGCCCGGGCGCTGGGTGCATGTGGCCGCGGTCATCGACCGTGATCTCGGCAACGGTGGGCTGCGCATCCTGATCGACGGGGTGCAGCAGGCGGTGGGCAGCGTCAGCACCGCCAATGCGCCCACGTTTCCCGGCCGGCCGCTGCTGATCGGCGACACGCCGGAGCGCTCGACCGCCTACTCGCGGCTGATCGGCCGGCTGGATGACGTGCGGGTGTGGAGCGTCGCGCGCAGCAATGCCGACATCGCCGCCGGCCTGGGCGGCCCGCTGGCCGGCAACGAGCCCGGCTTGGTGCTGTACCTGAAATTGGACGACACCACCGGCCGCAACCCCGTCGACAGCAGCCCGCTGCTGCAGCAGGCCGCCTTCGTGCAGACCGTCGACGGCGTCGTCGATGGCCGCATCCAGGCCCCGGGCCAGAACCTGGTCTACCGCTTCGATCTGGCGACACTGACGCGGCTGCACTTCGACAGCCTCACCGACAACGGTCAATTGCGCTGGACGCTGGCCGGCCCGCAAGGCGTGGTGACGGCAGAGCGCAGCTTTCAGAGCAGCGACTCGGTCGACGGCACGGCCATCTTCGACCTGTTGCCCGGCGCCTACACGCTGACCGTGCGGGCGCTGAACGACCAGACGCCGGGCTTCGCCTTCCGCCTGCTGGATCTGTCGGGCGCCACGGCCATCACCACCGGCCAGGCCGTCAGCGGCACGCTCAATCCGGCCACCTCCAGCGTGGCGTACAGCTTCGAGGCCACGGCCGGCGAGCGCATCTTCTTCGACGGCACGCTGTCCAGCGGCGGGTCGACTTACTGGCGTGTGCTCGATCCCTTCGGCCGCACCCTGGCGGGGCCGGTGCTGCTGGGCAGCGACATCAACACCACCACGCTGCCCTTCACCGGCCGCTACACCTTGCTGCTGGAAGGCCGGCGCACGGCGGGCAACAACGCCGCCTACGCCTTCGTGCTGGTGCCGGCCAGCACGCAGACGCAGGCGCTGACGGTGGGCCAGCGGGTGGACGGCACGCTGGCGGCGCCCGGCCAGCTGCAGCAGCACACCTTCACGCTGGCGGCAGACGCGCAGCTGCTGTTCGACTCGTTCACCAACAACAACAACCTGCGCTGGGCTCTGAGCGGCCCGCGCGGCGTCGAGGTCACCGACCGGGGCTTGGCGACCAGTGACGCCAACCAGTTCGGCGGCGACGCATTGCTGCGCTTGCCGGCCGGCAACTACACGCTGTCCGTCACCGGCAACGGCGACACCATCGGCGCCTACGCCTTCCGCCTGCTCGACCTGGCGGCTGCCCAGACGGTGGCGCTGGACACCGCCGTCAGCAGCAGCCTGGATCCGCCCAACGCCACGCGGCTGTTTGCCTTCGATGCGGTGGCCGGCGACGAGATCTTTTTCGACCGCCAGGCACTGACAGGCAGCGAACCGCAGTGGCGGCTGTACGACCCGACGGGTGTGCAGCTGTTCGGCCCGGTGTCCTTCAACGACCGCACGCTGACATTGGACTTCACCGGCCGCCACGTGCTGCTGCTGGAAGGCATACCCAGCGCGACGGCGGCCAGCACCACCACCTTCGCGCTCACCCGCCAGGGCAACACCCCGCCAGTGGCGCTGACGGGCACGGCGATCACGCTGGGGGCCACCGTCAGCGGCGTCATCAGCGCCGTGGGCGAGACCGACGACTATGTGTTCACGGTCGCCGCGCCGACCACGCTGGTGTTCGACGGCCTGGTCAACAGCACCAGCTTCAGCTGGGGCCTGACGGGGCCGCGCGGCGTCGAGCTGTCGTCGCGCAGCCTGCATGTCGACGGCTTCGATCTGGGCAGCAACAGCCCCCTGCTGGTGCTCAGTCAGCCCGGCACCTACCGCCTGCGCGTGGCCGGCAGTGGCAACACCACGGGCGCCTACGGCTTCAGGCTGCTGGATCTGGCGGGTGCGGCCGCCATCACGCCGGGGGTGGCCGTCAGCGCCACGCTCAACCCGGGCAACAGCACGCAGCTGTACCGGCTGGATGTCGCCACAGGCGATGTCTTCTTCTTCGACAGCAGCACCGCAGGCAACCCCAATGCCCATTGGCGCCTGGTGGACCCCTGGGGCCGGCCGGTGTTCCAGGGCAATGGCGTGGCCGCCGACCCGGGCCGCCTCACCTTCGATGTGCCGGGCCGTTACACGCTGCTGGTGGAAGGGCGCTTCAACAACACCGTCAATGTCGCTTACGGCTTCACCGTGCACCGCGTCGCCGATCAGAGCGCGGCGATGGTGCTGGGCACGGTGGTCGACTCCACGCTGGCCATGCCCGGCCAGCAGGATGCGTGGACCTTCACATTGGCCACCGAGCGTCTGGTCGTCTTCGACAGCCAGACCAACAACACCAACCTGCGCTGGTCGCTGGAAGGGCCGCAGGGTACGGTCACCAGCGACCGCAACTTCATCAGCAGCGACTCGGTCGACGGGGTGTCGTTCTTCGTGCTGCCGGCGGGCGACTACAAGCTGACCGTGGGCGGCGCGGGCGATGTCGCCGGCGCCTACCGCTTCCAGCTGGTGGACCTGAGCGCGGCGACCCTGATCGAGTCGGCACAGGCGGTCAGCGCCACATTGAACCCGGCCACGTCCACCCAGGCCTTGCGATTCGACGCCGTCGCCGGTGAGCGCTGGTTCTTCGTCATCACGGCCAACAGCGGCGGCGACACCCGCTGGCGCC
>JBBSCX010000197.1:0-7147 GCA_038249905.1 Burkholderiales bacterium | reverse complement strand
GCCTGCTTCTGCGCCTGCGCCTGCGCCTGCTGCTGCTGCTGCTCGGGCTGCTGCTCGGGCTGGTGCCGGGGGTGGCCCTCGCGGCGCTGCGCAGCGAGGTGCTCGACGACTTCCGCGACACAGCCGCGTGGCAGGCCAGCGCATCCGACCAGGTGCGCGCGAACCTGCGCCGCGACGGCGACGGCAGCCTGTGCCTGGACTACGACTTCGCCGGTGTCTCGGGTTATGCGGTGATGCGCCGCACCTTGTCCGTTGCCTGGCCTGCCCACTTCGACCTGCGTGCCCGTCTGAAAGCCAGCGGCGCCACCAACGACTTGCAGTTCAAGCTGGTGGACGCCGACGGCGACAACGTGTGGTGGGTGAACCGGCCCAACACGCGCCCGCCCGGCACGCTCACCGACACCCTCTTCCGCCGCCGCCACATCGACTTCGCCTGGGGCCCCGCGGCCGATCGCGCGCTGCGGCAGACGCAGTTCGTCGAGTTCGTCGTCGCCGCCGGACGCGACGGCGGCAAGGGGGCCTTGTGTGTCGCCAGGCTGAGCCTGCAGGAACGCGCACCCGACCCCGCCGTCTGGCCCGAGGTGAAGACGGCCAGCCATGCCGGCACGACGACTTTCGACCTCGGCCTGCGGCGCGAATTCAATGGCGTGGCGCTGCAATGGCCCGCCGGCGCGAAGCGGCTCGACTACACGCTGCAGGCCAGCGACGACGGCCGGGCCTGGCGCACCTTGCGCCGTGTGCGCGGCAGCGACGGCGGCCTGGACGCCCTCTTCCTGCCGGAGAGCGAAGCGCGCCACCTGCGCGTGGCGCTGCGCCGTGGCGGCGCGCGTCCGCAATTGACGCTGAAGACCGCCGCCGACTGGCCCGACTTCAACCGCGTGCTGGCCGCGCTGGCCGCCGACGCGCCGCGCGGCGACCTGCCGCGTGCCTTCATCGGTCAGCAGAACTACTGGACGCTGGTGGGCGTGGACGGCGGCGGCCAGCGCAGCGCGCTGACCAGCGAAGACGGCGCGCTGGAAGTCGGCCGCGGCGGCTTCAGTCTGGAACCCGCGGTGCAACTGGATGACGACACACGCGTCACCTGGGCCGACGTGCAGATCACGCACACGCTGCGCGAAAGCCGGCTGCCGCTGCCCGCCGTGCACTGGCAGCACCCGGCTTTCACGCTGCAGGTGGAAGCCACCGCCGACGGCACGCGCGATGCCCCGCAGCTGCTGGGCCGGTACACGCTGCACAACCGCAGCCCACGCACGCAGCGCTTCACGCTGCTGCTGGCGCTGCGGCCGTGGCAGGTGAATCCGCCGCAGCAGTTCCTCAGCACACGCGGGGGCGCACGCACTGTGCAGCGGCTGCGCTGGGACGGCCGTTCGCTGGCCGTCGACGACGGCCCGCCGCTGCATTTCACGGCGCCGCCACAGGCCTTCGCGGCCGCAGCCTTCGATGGCGGCGTCGGCCTGACTGCGCTGCAGGCTGTGCAGCGGCCGGCGGCGGTGAAGGTCGATCTTCGCGACGCGCAGGCCCACGCATCGGCCTTGCTGTCGTGGACTGTCACGCTGGCGCCCGGCGCATCGCACACCGTCGGCCTGGTGGCGCCGCTGGGCCGCGTTGCCGCCACACCGGCCACGATCGAGCAAGTCCAGGCGCGCTTCGATGCCGCCGCCGCGCAGTGGCGCGCACGCCTGGGCCACGTCACGCTGCAACTGCCCGGCGACGGCACACGCATCGCCGACACCTTGGCCACTTCGCTGGCACACATGCTGATGTCGCGCGACGGCCCGGCGCTGCGCCCGGGCACGCGCAGCTACGCACGCACCTGGATACGCGACGGCGCCATGATGGCAGCGGGCCTGCTGCGTCTGGGCGAAGTGGACGCCGCGCGCGAGTTCGCCGACTGGTACGCCGGCTATGTGTTCGACAGCGGCAAGGTGCCCTGCTGTGTGGACCAGCGCGGCGCCGACCCGGTGGTCGAAAACGACAGCCACGGCCAGTACCTGTATGCCGTGGCCGAAGTGCTGCGCCACACCGGCGACACGGCCTGGGCCGCGAGACACTGGCCCACCGTGCAGCGTGTGGTGGCCTGGATGGAAGCGCTGCGCCAAAGCGAGCGCACCGCCGCCAACCGCACGCCAGCACGCGCCCATTTCTTCGGCCTGATGCCGCCTTCGATCAGCCACGAGGGCTATTCGGACAAACCGGCCTATTCCTACTGGGACGACTTCTGGGCCCTGCGCGGCTACAAAGACGCGGTGCAGCTCGCGCAGCGCGGCGGCCACGGCGCACAAGCTGTGCGCTGGGCCGGCTGGCGCGACGAATTCGAGCGCGAACTGGCCGCCTCCATCGAAGCGACGGCGCGGCACTGGGGCATCGCCTTCATCGCCGGCGCCGCCGACCGCGGCGACTTCGACGCCACCAGCACGACCATTGCGCTGAACCCGGCGCAGGCCGCGCTGCCGCGCGCGCGGCTGGACGCCACTTTCGAGCGCTACTGGCAGGAGATGAACGCGCGCAGCGAGGGCCGCCGCGCCTGGAAGGACTACACGCCCTACGAGCTGCGCACCGTGGGCGCGCTGGCGCGGCTGGGGCATCCGGCGCGTGCGCACGCGATGCTGGACTTCTTCTTCAAGGACCAGCGCCCCGCCGGTTGGAACCAGTGGGCCGAGGTGGTGCTGCCCGACGCGCGCGAGCCGCGCTTCCTGGGCGATATGCCGCACGCCTGGGTGTCGTCTGACTACATCCGCAGCGCGCTCGACCTCTTGGCGTACGACGACGAAAGCGACGATTCGCTGCTGCTGGGCGCCGGGCTCAAGGCCTCCTGGCTGCAAGAGGGTGATGTGGTGCTGCGCGGGCTGTCGACACCCTACGGCCGGCTGGACTGGTCGCTGCTGCGCACAGCCACCGGTTGGCGCCTGGACCTGCCGCGGGTCATGACCGGTCTGCGCGGCGGCGCGCGCCTGCGCTGGCCCGAAGGCCTGCCGCTGCCGCGCGCGCTGCACCACGGCCGCGTGCTGCCCTGGCAGGGCCGCGAGCTGGCGCTGCCGCCGTTGCCGCTGCAGATCGAACTGGTGCGCGAATGACGGTGCCCGGGCCAACCATCACTCGCCGCACGCTGCTCGCCGCACCGCTGCTCAGGGCTGCCTGCGCCCACACACCTTCGGCCCCGCACCAGGACGCCACCGCTTGCGGCGCCCGCCACGTGCCGGTGCGTGCCTGCCAGGGCGCTGCCGACACCGTGGTGCCGCTGGCCGAACAGCAGGCCCGCATCAACGCGCTGCGCGCGTGCGGCGGCCGTGCGCAATTCACCGTCTACCCGGGTGTCGGCCACGACGCCTGGAGCCCCGCCTGCGACGAAGCCGAACTGCTGCCCTAGCTGTTGGCCCAGCGGCGCGGATGAACGACGAAAGCCCCCTTGAACCCGAGCGCCGACAACCCCCCGCTGCAGGTCGACCTGCTGCCGCATGGCGCGCTGCTGCGCCTGCAAGCCCACGGCGTGATGCTGAACCTGTTTCCGGGCAACCTGATGGAAGGCGGCCCGGCCAATCTGTGGCTGCGTCGGCACGCGCACGGCGACGTGCAGGCCGTGCCGCTGCTGGGCCCCAACAGCCCGTTGCAGCCGCGCGAGACGGACGGCGCCGTGGCCTGGGCGGCCGAGGGCGCGTGGCAAGGGCTGGCGCTGCAACTGCAGTTGCGTGTGGCGGTCGACGCGGCCGCCTGGTTCTGGCACCTGGCAGTACACAACGCCGGCCCCACCGCGTGCCGCGTCGACCTGCTGACGCTGCAGGACGTGGGCCTGGCGCCCTTGGGCAGCATCCGCCTCAACGAGTACTACGTCAGCCACTACCTCGACCTGTCACCGCTGCAGCACCCGCAGCACGGCGTGATGCTGGCGGCACGCCAGAACCAGCCGGTGGCCGGGCGTTTCCCCTGGCTGCTGTGCGGCGCCTTGCAGACCGCGGTGAGCTTCGCCACCGACGCGCTGCAGGTGCTGGGCCTGGCGCAACGCAATGGCGCCTCACCGCCGGCGCTGCGCGGCAGTCTGCCGGGCACGCGGCTGCAGCACGAACACGCGCTGCTGGCCTTGCAGCACGCCGCGCAAGACCTGGCGCCGGGCGCTACTGGGCGGTTCGGCAGCTTCGGCCTGGCGCTGGCCGACCACCCGGCCGCCACATCGTCTGCCGACCTGGCTTCGGCTGATGCCGCCTTGGCCTTGCCCGAGGCACAGCCGCTGACGCTGGACGCCGCCGCGCCGCTGCGCCCTGGGCCTGCGCCTTCGCTCTTCGCCAGCGCGCCGCTGCTGACGGTGCAAGACCTGGCAGCCGACGAGATCAGCCGCCTCTTCCCCGGCCCGCGCCGGCACGAAGAGCACGACGACGCCGGCACGCTGCTGTCCTTCTTCCAGGGTGACGCCGCACACACGGTGCTGCGCGCCAAGGAGGCCGCCGTGATGCGGCCGCACGGCCACCTGCTGCGCAGCGGGCAGCACGCCGTGCCCGATGAGACCGCGCTCACCTCCACGGTGTGGATGGCCGGCGTCTTCCACTCGCTGGTGACGCAGGGCCATGTCGGCATCAACCAGTGCCTGTCGACGGTGCGCGGCGCCTTGGGCCAGTTCCGCGCCCACGGTCAGCGCATCTTCATCGACGCCGGCCAGGGCTGGCAGTTGCTGGGCGTGCCGTCAGCCTTCGAGATGCGCCCCGAGGCCTGCCGCTGGCTCTACCGCCACGCCGGCGGTTTGCTGGAAGTGCGCAGCGGCGTGTGCCATGCGCCGCATGCGCTGACGCTGGATGTGCAGGTGCTGGAAGGCGGGCCGCTGCGGCTGCGGCTCGGCCACCACGTCACGCTGGGCGGCGACGACGGCGTCGGCCCCGTCGCCCTCTTTGCGCTGCGCGCCGAAGGCCGCGGCGTCTTCGTCGGCGTGCCGGCCGGCAGTGCGCTGGCCCAGCGTTTCCCGCAGGGCGGCTTTGTCATCACACCCGACGCGCACAGTGCCTTCACGCACTGGGGCGGCGACGACAGCCTCTACGCCGACGGCCGGCCCCAGGGCCAGCCCTGGCTGGTGATCGACGGCCACGCCAGCCCGCACTTCGGCTTGCGCCTGGAAGGCCGGCTGATTGACCATGACCAGGCCGCGCCTGCCGCGCTGGCGCTGGCAGCGCCGCAGTGGCAGGCCCCCGCCGACAGCACCCTGGCCGACGCATCGCAGCGCCTGCACGACATCGTGCCCTGGTATCTGCACAACGCCTTGGTGCACTACCTCTCGCCGCGCGGGCTGGAACAGTTCAGCGGCGGCGGCTGGGGCACACGCGACGTCTGTCAGGGCCCGCTGGAGATGCTGCTGGCCCTGGACCGACCCGCCCCGGTGCGCGACCTGCTGCGGCGCGTGTTCTCGGCCCAGGACACCGGCGGCGACTGGCCGCAATGGTTCATGTTCTTCGAGCGTGAACGCCACACGCGCGCCAGCGACGCCCACGGCGACATCGTCTTCTGGCCGCTGGTGGCGCTGGCGCGCTACCTGCTCGCCACCGGCGACGCCGCTTTGCTGGACGACCTGCTGCCCTTCCACGACGACGCGCCGGCAGCGCTGTGGCAACACGTCGAGCGCGCGCTGGCCGTGGTGCGCCAGCGCCGCATCGATGGCACCGCGCTGGCCGCCTACGGCCACGGCGACTGGAACGATTCACTTCAACCCGCCGACCCGGCGCTGCGCGAGCACCTGTGCAGCGCCTGGACGGTGACGCTGCACCACCAGATGCTGCACGGCCTGGCGCAGGCGCTGGAAGGCGTGGGCCAGCCCGCGCGCGCTGCGCCGCTGCGCGCCGAGGCCGACGCCGTGCACGCCGACTTCCAGCGCCTGCTGGTGGTCGACGGGCTGGTGGCCGGCTACGCGCTCTTCGAGCCGGGGCAGGCGCCGCAGTTGCTGCTGCACCCGCACGACACGCGCACCGGCGTCCACCACAGCCTGCTGCCGATGATGCACGCGGTGCTGGAAAACCTGCTCACGCCGGCACAGGCGCAGCAGCAGGCGGCTTTGATCGAACGCGAGCTGACAGGCCCCGACGGCGCACGCCTCTTTGACCGCCCGCTGCGCTACAGCGGCGGGCCGATGCAGCTGTTCCAGCGCGCTGAAAGCAGCGCCTTCTTCGGCCGCGAGATCGGCCTCATGTACATGCACGCCCACCTGCGCTGGGCCGAGATGCTGGCCCACCTGGGGCAAACCGAACGCTTCTTCCAAGCCCTGCAGCTGGCCCACCCCATCGCATTGCAGGCGCTGGTGCCGCAGGCGACACGGCGCCAGGCGAATTGCTACTTCAGCAGCAGCGACGCGGCCTTCCCCGACCGCGCCAGCGCCAGCCGCGACTACACCCAGGTGGCGCGTGGCGAAGTGGCGCTGGACGGGGGCTGGCGGGTCTATTCCAGCGGCCCGGGCATCGCGCTGGGTCTCATCGTCACGCGCTTTCTCGGCGTGCGCCGCGAACACGGCAGGGTGGTGTTCGACCCGGTGCTGCCGCAGGCCCTGGCCGGCCTGGTGGCGCGGCTGCCGCTGGCCGGGTTCGAGATCGAACTGGAACTGCATCCCGGCCCGCTGGGCCACGGGCCGCAGGCGCTGTGGCTGGACGGCGTCGAGCTGCCCTTCGCGCGCGAAGCCCACCCCTACCGCACGGGTGGCGCCTGCGTCGAGATGGCAGAACTGCAGCGCCGTTTGGCGGCCGGCGCGCGGCGCCTGGTGGTGCACACGGCGTGAATCCGGCGCGCTGCGGCGCTGCGGCGCTGCGGCGTTGCGGCGTTCAGGCGCTGCGGCGTTCAGGCGTCCAGCACCTGTTCGTCCGCCAAAGCCGCGATATCCGCCGAGTCCGCCGGGTCAGCTCGCCGCAGCCGCCAGATGCGGGGCCGCAGACCGGGCAGGCGCCAGCGCAGGCAATCGTGGTCGCTCGGGTCCTGGGGCTGCTGCGGCACGCCCCTGCGCGCCAGGCAGGCCGGTGACGCCACCAGCACGGCTTCCACCGTGAGGGTGCGGCGCGCCACGATGTTGCCGTCGCAGCCGTCGCAGCCGTCGCAGCCGTCGCTGGTGGCCAGCAGCGTGATGTCGTGGTTCTCTATCGAGGGCAGGTCCCAGCTGCCGGCACCGAGTTCGAAGCGGATCGCCGGGTGC
>JBBSCX010000196.1:0-7155 GCA_038249905.1 Burkholderiales bacterium | reverse complement strand
TGCGTGCAGGCCGGTGTGTAGGTGACGCGCGCGGTGCTGGGCCGGCCGGTGTTCTTCGTCGACGACGACCCGGCACGCGACGCCCAGGCGCAGGCGGCGCTGGCGGCGGCGGCGCGGGCCGTGGGCTTCAGCGAAGTGACGTTCCAGTACGAGCCCATCGCCGCGGCGCTGGACTACGAGGCCCGCTGCACGGCCGAAGAGCGGGTGCTGGTGGCCGACATCGGCGGCGGCACCTCGGACTTCGCGCTGCTGCGCGTGGGCCCGGCCCGGCGCGGGCGCCTGCAGCGGCGCGACGACATCCTGGGCCACCACGGCGTGCATGTCGCCGGCACCGACTTCGACCGCCATGTCGAATTGGCGGCCATCCTGCCGCTGCTGGGCTACCGCAGCAAACGCCCGGCCGAAGCCAAGCACGCGGGCGAGCCGGCGCGCGAGGTGCCCAGCGGCATCTACTTCGATCTGGCCACCTGGCACCTGATCAACACCGTCTACGCCCCGGCGCGCCTGGCTGAAGTGCGCAGCATGAAGGGCTGGTATGCCGAACCCGCCCACCATCGCCGCCTGCTGACGGTGCTGGAAGACCGCCTGGGCCATGCCCTGGCCGGCGCCGCCGAGCAGGCCAAGATCGACGTCGCGCAACAGGGCCTGGCCGCCATCGACCTGAACCTGCTGGAGACCGGTCTGGCGACCGTGCTGCGCGAGACCCAGGCCGCGGCCGCGCTGGACGCCGACCTGGAGCGCATCGTGCAGGCAGCGCTGGAGACGGCGCGCCAGGCCGGTGTCGCGCCCGGCGCCGTGGACGTGCTGTACTGCACCGGCGGCAGCACCGGGCTGGCGCCGCTGGTGGACCGCATCGCGGCCGTGTTCCCGGCCGCGCGCGTGGTGCGCGGCGACCGCTACGCCAGCGTCGCCGCCGGCTTGGGCGTGCATGCGGCGCTGGTGTACGCCGACGGCGGCTGATCTGGCGCACGACCCGGTGCGCGCTGGCGCATCGGCCAGAACAGCATCAGCCGCGCCCCGGGGCAGGCCGCGCTGCGGCGCTTCAACACTTCAATGCTTCAACTCGCGCCGGACTTGTGCTTCGTGATCGCCTGGCGCAGTTCTTCGAGTTCTTCGCACGGGCTGCTGCACAGCCGCGACAGCGTCGCCAGATGGCGTTCGGCGGTGGCCACGTCGCGCTTCATCAGGGCCAGTTCGCCAGCGTATTCCAGCGCGCCGCGATGGTTCGGGTTCAGGCGCAGCGCCGCGTCGTAATGGCGTTGCGCGCCGTCCAGATCGGGCCGGGTCTGCTTGCGCAGCGCATAGCCCATCAGATTGTTCCAGTCGGCGTCGCCACTGGCGTTGACGCGCCGAAGCTCGGTCACCGCCGCCGGAAACTGCCCGGCGTAGATGCGGGAGCGTGCGGGCGCCAGGGGGTCGGGCGCCGCGGCCGCGGCCGCAGCCGGGGCGGGATCGCTGTCGGCGGCGTGCAGCGGGTGCAGGCAGGCCATAGAGCCGAGGGCGCCGATCGCCAGCAGCGTCCGCGAAGCCCGTGACGCCCGTGACGCCAGCAGCGTCCGCAGTGTGAAGCCCCGTGCCGGGGACAGGTGTGGAAGGTGCAGCGACATGCCGGGTCCTCGCAGTGACGGCCCGGATCGGGCCGGCCGCCAGTGTCGCGCAGCGCCGGATTCGGCGCTGGGCTCAGGGGCTCGGGGCTGCGCTGAGGTGTGAGGCCGCGGTCGCGCTGAAGCGCTGAACTTCAGCGCTTCGGGCGCCGTGCCGGTCCGGACCGCCCTGCCGGCCGGCGCAGCGGCAGCGTGCGGCGCGGGCGCGTCACGTCGGCCATCAGCATCAGCGCGCGCACGATGTCCTGCACCGCCTCGGCCAGGTCGGCGGGCGGCTCCAGCGTGGCGATGACCTCCAGCAGCGCATCGGCGTCTTCCAGGTCTTCGGCGTCGAAGTGCAGGTACAGCAGGGCCAGCGGCTCGACCAGGGCCGGTTCGTCCAACGCCATCAAGCCGGGAAACGCGTCCATCGCGGCGGCGAAGCCGGCCACCCAGGGCAGCACGCTGTCGCTGGCGCCGGGCGATGCGGCATCGTCGCCATCGGTGTCGCCGTCCGTGCCGCCATCGGTGTCGCCATCGGTATAGGCCTCGGCGTGCCTTCCGACGTCGCGCTCAACGTCGCGCTCAGCGTCGGGGCCGGCGTCGGTCTGGACGTCATCGTCGTCATCGAGTTCGTCGCCGATATCGAAGATCCACGGATCGAGCCAGTCACGGGCCTCGATGGCGCGGTCGATCTCGGCGTGGCGACGCATGGCCAGCGCTTGCAACTCGTGAAGTGCCGGCTTGTCGGGCGCGGGCTGGCCGTCGACGTCGGTGACGAACCTCAGCCACTGTTCGGCCGGCACCCGCTGCGGCTGCAGCAGCACGCCGCACAGATAGCCGTCCAGCGCCACCACGTCCAGCGGTTGCAGGGGTGCGGGCACGCCGTCCAGCAGGGTCTGCAGGCGCGTGATGTCGGCGTCGTCAAGAGGGGTGGGCGTTGCTGAAGTCATGACGCCGGATTGTGGTGCAGTGCTGGCCCGACGGCAGCAGCAGGGGCGCGGAGTTCACGGGTCCGGCTGGGCCCTTTGAACCCGTCGAACCCGCGCCGGCAGCGACTTGAAGCCGTGGCGCTGAAAGCACGGCTCGGCCGGGTTGCAGCGCACAGCAGGCCGGGTATCGGCGACTGAGGCGGGCGGGCATTTGCTCCGGGGGCGGCACGGCGTCAGCGCCTGCCTGGCCACGGCCCTGCGTCAGGTGTTTTTCGGATGGAGGGCCTGGACAAAGTCCTGTACCGCGCTCGCCGTCAGCGGCCGGCTGAAATGCCATCCCTGGCCGACGATGCAGCCTTCCTGCATCACCGCGGCCATCTGCGCGGCCGTTTCCACGCCCTCGGCCGTGGTGCTGATGCCCAGGCTCTGGCCCATGCTGGCGACGGTGCGGATGAGGGCCAGCGCGGCGCCGTCGCGGCCCAGGTCGTTGACGAAGCTGCGGTCGAGCTTCAGCCGGTCGAAGCTGAAACGGCGCAGCAGCCGCAGCGAAGATCGCCCGCTGCCGAAGTCGTCCATCGCCACCCGCACGCCCTGGCTGCGCAGTGCACCCAGCGCGTCCAGCGCCAGGTCAGGGTCGACCAGCAGCGAGGCCTCGGTCACCTCCACCTCCAGCCGTTGCGGCGGCAGGCCGCTGGCCAGCAGCGCATGCGTCACGTCGCGCAGCAGCGCGCCCTGGCGGAACTGCACGGCCGAGACATTGACGGCCACGCGCCAGTCGGCCGGCCACGTACACGCCTGGCGACAGGCCTGCATCAGCACCCAGCGCCCGATGGGCACGATCAGCCCGGTCTCCTCGGCCAGTGTCATGAAGGCGTCGGGCGCGATGCGGCCCAAGCGGGGGTGGTTCCAGCGCAGCAGCGCCTCCAGCCCGCAGACCTGCTGGTCGCGCAGCTCCACCTGGGGCTGGTAGAAGAGTTCGAACTCGCCCCGCTCCAGCGCGCGGCGCAGATCGGCTTCCATGTCGTGGCGGTGGCGCGCCTCGGCGTCCATGCCGGGCTCGAAGAAGCGCAGCGTGCCGCGGCCGTCGGCCTTGGCGCGGAACAGCGCCAAGTCGGCGTGGCGTTGCAGCACCTCGGGGTCCTGGCCGTCGAAGGGCGCGATCGCGACGCCCACGCTGACGCCCACGTGCACGGTGTGGCCGGCCACCACATGCGGTGCGGCCAGCGCCTCGATCACGCGCCGCGCCAGCGTCGAAGCCGCGGCCGGCTGGGTCGCGCCCCATTGCACGATGGCGAACTCGTCGCCGCCGATGCGCGCCACGATGTCGGTCTCGCGCACGCAGCCGCGCAGGCGTAGCGCCACCTGGCGCAGCAGGGCGTCGCCGGCGGCATGGCCCAGGGTGTCGTTGACGGGTTTGAAGCGGTCCAGGTCCAGCAACAGCAGGGCCAGCACCTCGCCGCGCGCGGTGCGGCCCAGCAGGGCTTCGAGCTCATCGCGCAGGCGGCTGCGGTTGGGCAGTCCGGTCAGCGCGTCGTGCCAGGCCAGATGGGCGATGCGCGCCTGCGCGTGACGCTGCTCGGTCACGTCCTGGTGCAGCGCCACACAGCTGCCGTCGGCCCTGTGGGTGACGGTGATCTCGATGCTGCGGCCGTCCTCCATCTGCCATTCGCGGCGTCGTGTCCCCGTGCTGCCGGGGGCGGGCTTGGGTTGCCCCCGGCTGGCCTCGGTCTCCTGGCCGCGGGTGGCCTGCATGATGTCGGCGAAGGGCGTGCCGGGGCGGGTCAGCGCCGCGGGCAGGCCCCAGATGTGGGCATAACGCGGGTTGACGAGCAGCAGCCGGTCGTCGCCGTCGAACACGCACAGGCCGTGCGGCAACTTCTCGAAGGCCAGTCGCAGCGCCAGCGCCTCGGCTTGCGGCACGCTCGCCGGGCGGCCCACTGCGCCCTTCGCGTCCGTGGCCGGCAGGCGGGCGCGACGGCGGCGGTGTCGTGGTGCGGGGGGCTCGACAGGAACGGAACTGCGCATGCTTGGGGCAGAGGGGGGTGCACGGCCCGGCCGCACCCGCATGGGCGCGCGCAGCGGGCTCGTCTTGCAGGCGGTATTTCGACCCCCCGGTGCCTGCCTTGAGACGCCCGCCGCGACCGTGCCGGCGGCTGCAGACTTAAGTCACGGATGTTTCGAGATGCGTCTGGCGGCTGCCCGCGAGGCGGGCCACCGGCACCGGTTCAGCCCGCGAGGTCGTGACTCGCAGTCAGGAACCGGGGCCACCAAAGCGGGCCATCAAACGTGCCAGGCTCCCTCAGGTGCCGACGATGCCGCCATCGATTCGCCGGATGGCCAGTGTGGCGCTGCGCGGGCGCTGCGCCGCATCGCCATCGGGCCAGCGCGAGAAGCGCGTGGGCGCGTCGGCGTCGCTGCGTTCGCTGGGGCTCTCGCCCGGGTGCTGCACGTTGACGAACAGCGTGCGGCCGTCGGGGGTCCAGGTCGCGCCGGTGATCTCGCTGTTGACGGGCCCGGTCAGGAAGCGCCGCATCTCGCCGGTGGCCGGGTCGCAGGCCAGCAGCGCGTTGTTGCCGAAGCGCTGGAACTCGCCCTGGTTCAGCGCGCGCGAACCGATGTCCGTGCCCACCCACAGCATGCCGCGGGGGTCGAAGGCGATGGTGTCGGGGCAGGCGAAGAGATCGCCCCTGCCGTTGCCGCGGGCCTCGGCCCGTTCGTTGGCCGGGTCGCCGGCCAGCACCAGGTGGTTCCAGCGGAAGCCGGTGCCGTCGAAGTCGCCGTCTTCCAGCCAGCGGATGATCTGGCCCATGGTGTTGCCGGCGCGCGGGTTGGCGGCATCGGCCGCAGGAAAGTCGCCGCGGCCGCGGTCGCTGTTGTGGGTCAGCGTGCAATAGACCCAGCGCGTGCGCGGGTCGATGGCCAGCCATTCCGGGCGGTCCATCTTCGTGCCGCCCAGCAGGTCGCTGGCCTGGCGCGACTTGATCACCACCTCGCCCTGGTCGGCAAAGCCGGCCGCGGACGTCAGCGGGCCCTCACCGGCCACCAGCGGCAGCCAGCGGCCCGTGCCCTCGGCGTCGAAACGGGCCACGTGCAGCGTGCCGTGGTCGAGCAGTTCGCGGTTGGCCTGCGCGGCCGTCAGGCCGTTGCCGGCGGGGCGGATGCGGTCGCGGCTGACGAACTTGTAGATGTACTCGAAACGCGCGTCCTCGCCCGAATAGACCACCGCGCGGCCGTCCTTCGTCACCGCCACCCAGGCGCCCTCGTGCACCGCGCGGCCCAGCGCGGTGCGCTTGACAGGGGTGCTGGCGGGGTCCATCGGGTCGACTTCGACGATCCAGCCGAAGCGGTTGGGCTCGTTGGGGTGGCGCACGGTGTCGAAGCGTTCGTCGGTGCGGTGCCAGCGGTACCAGTCGGTCTTGCGGAGGTTCCAGCGCTTCTCGTGGGCGGTCGGGCGGTCGCTGGCGTTGAAGTAGCCGTGGAAGTTTTCTTCGCCGCTGAGGTAGGTGCCCCAAGGCGTCTGCCCGCTGGCGCAGTTGGCGAAGGTGCCCAGGATGGTGCGGCCCTCGGGGTCGGCCGCGGTGCGCATCAGCGTGTGGCCGGCGGCCGGTCCACCGACGGCAAACGGCGTGTTGGCGGTGATGCGCCGCGCGTAACGCGAAGGCCGCACCAATTGCCAGCTGCTGTCGGCCTGGCGCGCCAGCTCGACGATGGCGATGCCGTGTGCGGCCTGCGACTTGGCGGTCTTCTCGGCGCTCCAGGTCTTCAGGCCATCGGGGTGCAGCAGGCCGTCATCGACATACTCGTGGTTGATGGCCAGCAGGCCGCGGCGGCCGGTGCCGTCCAGCGGATAAAAGTGCAGACCGTCGTGGTGCATGCCCAGCTGCTGCGCCTGTTCGGCTGCGGTGTTGCTGGCATCGGGCTTCCAGGCCGGCATGCTGCCTGCCCCTGCCCCAGCCCCAGCCCCAAACACCGAGCCCAGCAGGCCCACCGGTTCGCCCCAGGGCGCGATGACCTGGGCGACGTAGCCCTGCGGCACGACGACGGTGTCGGCGGTGCTGGGCGGCACGGGGCTGAAGCCGGGGGTCGCGCCCGCGGTCGCCGCGCTGCCGTCGCCCGAGCCGGGCACTGCGCAGCCGGCCAGCAGCCCTGCCAGCGTCAGGCCACCACCGGCACGCAGCACCAGGCGCCGGGCCGGGTCCGAGACCTCGTGGATGCTGAGGTTGGACGAGCGGTTGCTGTCCTCCATGCTCGAAAACGACTTGGCCATGGTGCGCAGACGCAGCGATGCGAAGCTGAAACGCAGATTCTGGCGCCGCCGCCTCACGCCCGGTCCGCCGCAGCGCAAGGCCCTGCGTCGTGCCATCGGTGGTGCCGTCAGTCTTGCCACCCGTCTTGCCTCCCAACGGCCGTCCTACCATCGCGCCATGCCTGCAAGAACCCTGCTGATCACTGGCGCCAGCCGCGGCATCGGTGCCGCCACCGCGCTGCAGGCCGCCCTCGCCGGCTGGGACCTGGCCCTGAACTGCGCCCGCGACACGGCAGCGGCCGAAACCGTGGCCACCGCCGTGCGCGTCGTCGGTGGCCGCGCCGTGGTGCTGCGCGCCGATGTGGCCGACGAGGCCGCCGTGCTGGCGATGTGG
>JBBSCX010000195.1:0-7166 GCA_038249905.1 Burkholderiales bacterium | reverse complement strand
GCTGGCCCTGCCGGTGGCAGCGCAGACCACCCCTTCAGCATCAGCCGCGCCACCCAAGGTGCTGCGCATCGCCCTGGCCAGCCGCGAGAACAACTTCGACCCGGCGCAGATCAGCGACGTCATCTCCGCCGCATTGGTGGCCAGCCTGTTCGACGCCCCGTTGGCGTTTGACCACCTGGCCAAGCCGGCCCGGCTCAAGCCCAACACGGCGGCCCTGCCCGAGGTGAACGACGACTTCACGCGCTTCGTCTTCACGCTCAAGCCCGGCATCTACTTTCCCGACCACCCGGCCTTCAAGGGCCAGCCGCGCGAACTGGTGGCCGCTGACTACGTCTATTCGATCAAGCGCTATTACGACCCGGCCACGCGCAGTCCGGTGCTGTTCCATTACGAGGGCGCGGGGCTGCTGGGCCTGTCGGAGCTGCGCAGCGCGGCCATCGAGCAGAAGGTGCCGTTCAATTACGACGCGCCGGTCGAAGGCCTGCGCGTGCTGGACCGCTACCGCTTCGAGATCCGCCTGTCCAAGCCCGCACCGCGGCTGGTGTACGTGCTGGCCAACCCGTCGTTGGCCGGCGCGCTGGCACGCGAGGTGGTCGAGCTGGACCCCGCGAGCATCGGCGACCGCCCCGTCGGCACCGGCCCCTTCCGCCTGGGCGCCTGGACGCGCGGTGCGAAGATCGTGTTCGAACGCAATCCGGCCTACCGCCAAGCCGTCTACGACGCACAGGCCAACCCCGGCGACACCGCCGCCGAGGCCCAGTCTGTGCGCTTCCGCGGCCGCAAACTGCCCTTCCTGGACCGCGTCGAGCTGACCATCGTCGAAGAAGCGCAGCCGCGCTGGCTGTCGTTCCTGAACGGGCAGATCGACATGGTGGCCGTGCCCAACGAGTTCGTGAACCTGGCTGCGCCGAATGGCAAGGTGGCACCCAACCTGGCGAAGAAGGGCATCGCGCTGCACCAGGAGGTGGCGACCACCACGGCGTATACCTATTTCGCCATGGAGCACCCGCTGGTGGGCGGCTACGAGCCGCACAAGGTGGCGCTGCGCCGTGCCATCGCGCTGGCCTACGACACCCAGCGCGAGATCGACCTCGTGCGTCGCGGCCAGGCCCTGCCGCCGCAGACCATCCTGCCGCCGGGCCTGCCGGGCTACGACAAGACCTTGAAGTCGGAGATGAGCGACCATGACATGGCGCGGGCCAAGGCGCTGCTGGACCTGTACGGCTATGTCGACAAGGACGGCGACGGCTGGCGCGACCAGCCCGACGGCAAGCCGCTGGTGCTGGAGTACGCCACCGAACCCTCGCAGGTGTCGCGGCAGATCCAGGGCCTGTGGCAGAAGTCGATGAACCGGGTGGGCCTGCGCATCGATTTCCGCATCGGCGCCTGGCAGGAAAACATCAAGGCCAGCCGCGCCGGCAAATTGATGATGTGGGGCACCGGCTGGGTGGCGGCGATCCCCGACGCCACCTACTTCCTGGACGTGCTGTACGGGCCGAACAAGGGCCAGTCCAACCACGCGCGCTTCGACCTCGCGGCCTTCAACGAGATCAACCGCAAGCAGCGCGTGATGCCCGACGGCCCCGAGCGCGAGAAGCTGGTGCAGCAGGCACTGAAGCTGTCGCTGGCGTACATGCCCATCAAGGCCACCGCCCACCCCATCAACAGCTGGCTGACGCACAGCCATGTGCACGGCTACATGCCGCATCCGTTCATCCGCGACTACTGGCGCTACATGGACGTCGATTTGAACGGAGCCGGGCTGTGAGCGGATTTCGTGTGATCCGCGCCGCGGTGGTGACCGCGACTGCAGCGGTCCTGGCGCTGGCCCTGGGCGCGCTGCCGGCGGCCGCGCAGACCAAGATCGTCCGCTACGCCTTTCCGATTGCCGAGACCAGCTTCGACCCGGCCGCCATCACCGACCTCTATTCGCGCACGGTGGCCAGCGGCTTCTTCGAGGCGCCGCTCGAATTCGAATACCTGGCCAGGCCGGTGCGCATGCGGCCAGCCACGGCCGCGGCCATGCCCGAGGTCAGCGACGACTTTCGTACCTTCACCTTTCGCATCAAGCCGGGGATCTACTTCGTCGACGACCCGGCTTTCAAAGGTAGGAAGCGAGAGCTGACGGCCGAGGACTACGTCTACAGCCTCAAGCGCCATTACGACCCGCGCTGGAAAAGCGGCAACCTCTATCTGCTCGAGACCGCAAAGATCCTGGGCCTGTCGGAACTGCGCAAGAAGTTCATCGACGAGAAGAAGCCCTTCGACTATGACGTGCCGGTCGAGGGCTTGCGCACGCTGGACCGATACACCTTCCAGATCAAATTGGCCGACGCCGCGCCGCGCTTTCTGTACAACTTCGCCGACGGCAGCTTCACGGGTGCGATGGCGCGCGAGGTGGTCGAGTTTTACGGCGACAAGATCGGCGAGCACCCGGTGGGCACGGGGCCCTTCATCCTGAAAAGCTGGAAGCGCAGTTCGCGCATCGTGCTGGCAAAGAACCCGAACTACCGCGAGGTGCGGTACGCCGAGAGGCCGCCGCCGGCCAACGAACGCATCGTCAGGCAGTCGGCGAAGTTGATGGGCAAGCGCCTGCCGATGATCGACGAGGTGCACATTTCGATCATCGAGGAGGCGCAGCCGCGCTGGCTGTCCTTCCTGAACGAGGAGCAGGACCTGACCGAGGTGCCGGCCGAGTTCGCCAATCTGGCCTTCCCCAACAACGTGCTGGCGCCACACCTGGCCAAGCGCGGCGTGCAGATGGTGCGCTTTGCGCGCGTGGACGTGTCGGTGTCGTACTTCGGCATGGAGCACCCGGTGGTGGGCGGCTACGAACCGCACAAGGTGGCGCTGCGGCGGGCCATCTCGCTGGCCGTCGACCTCGACCGCGAGATCGCGCTGCTGCGTCGGGGTCAGGCCATCCCCGGCCAGGGCCCGATGGCGCCCGATACCTTCGGCTACGACCCGGCCTTCAAGTCGGAGATGAGCGACTTCGACCGCGCCCGCGCCAAGGCGTTGCTGGACATGCACGGCTATGTCGACAAGAACGGCGACGGCTGGCGCGAACAGCCCGACGGCCAGCCGCTGGTGCTGGAGTACAACACCCAGCCCGACCAAATCAGCCGCCAGGCCAGCGAGTTGTGGAAGAAGAACATGGACGCCATCGGCATCCGCATGGAGTTCAAGACCGCCAAGTGGCCCGAACAACTGAAGGCCAGCCGTGCCGGCCAATTGATGATGTGGGGCGTGGGCTGGAGCGCCGGCGCGCCCGATTCCGACACCTTCCTGAGCCTGGGCTATGGCCCGAACAAGGGCCAGTCGAACCACGCACGTTTCAACCTGCCGGCCTTCAATGCGCTGTACGAAAAACAGCGCGTGATGGCCGACAGCCCCGAACGGCTGGCCGTGATGCAGGACGCGGCCCGGCTGATGGTGGCCTACATGCCCTACAAGGTGCATGCGCACCGCATCTTCACCGACCTCGCCCACCCCTGGGTGATCGGCTTGCAGCGCAACGTCTTCGTGCGCGACTTCTGGAAGTACGTCGATGTCGATCTGGCCGAACAGCAGCGCCGTGGCGGCGCGGCGGCGCAGTGACGATGCAGCGGCGGCGCGCGCTGGCCGCTGGCGGGGCGATCGTGGCAACCGCTGCGGCGAGTGCGGCGGTGGCCTCAGCGCTGCCGGGGCTGGCCCGCGCCGCCGCAGCACGCGCCGCGGGCGGGCAACGGGTGCTGCGCTACGCCTTCCCGGTCGCCGAAAGCACCTTCGACCCGGCGGCGCTGACCGACGTCTATTCACGCGCCGTCACCGCGCATGTCTTCGAGTCGCTGTACAGCTACGACCACCTGGCGCGCCCGCCGCGCATCGTCCCGCTGACGGCGCTCGGCATGCCCGATGTCAGTGCCGATTACCGCACCTGGACGGTGCGGATCCAGCCCGGCATCTTCTTCGCCGACGACCCGGCCTTCAGGGGACAGCCGCGCGAACTGGTGGCGCAGGACTTCGTCTATGCCTACCTGCGCTGTGCCGACCCGGCGGTGAAGAGCCCCATGTGGAGCAATGTCGACGCGCTCACCTTCAGCGGCCTGGCCGCGCGCCGGCGCGAAGCCATCGACGGCAAGAAGCCCTTCGACCACGACCGCCCGCTGGACGGCCTGCGCGCGCCGGACCGTCACACGCTGCAGTTGCGCACCGACGAGCCGCGGCCGCGGCTGATCGAGAGCCTGGCGATTGCCGGCTGGTTCGGCACCCCGGTGGCGCGCGAGGTGGTCGAGTTCTACGGCGACAAGATCGGTGAACACCCGGTCGGCACGGGGCCCTTTCGCCTGGCGCAATGGCGACGCAGCAGCTTCATCGCGTTGGACCGCAACCCGGCTTACCGCCTACGCCTGTGGGACAGCCAGCCCGCCGCCGACGACGCCGAGGGCCAGGCGATTGCCGCCCAGCTGCGCGGCCGCCGCCTGCCATTGCTGGACCGGGTCGAGATCAGCATCATCGAAGAGCAGCAGCCGCGCTGGCTGTCGTTCCTGAACGGCGAGTCGGACTTCATCGACCGCGTGCCGCCGGAGTTCATCGACGTCGCCATGCCCGGTGGGCGTGTGGCGCCGAACCTGGCCAAGCGCGGCATCCAGGGTCGGCGGGTATTGCAGCCCGACATCGCGATGACGCTGTACAACATGGACGACCCGGTGGTCGGCGGCTACGCCCCGCACCAGGTGGCGCTGCGCCGGGCGCTGAACCTGGGGGTGGATGTCGAACGCGAGATTCGCCTGGTGCGCAAGGGTCTGGCCGTGCCGGCGCAAAGCCCGGTGCTGCCGTACACCAGCGGCTATGACCCCGCCTTCAAGAGCGAGAACAGCCAGTACAGCCCGGCGCGGGCGAACGCCTTGCTGGACCTGTACGGCTACACCGATCGCAACCGCGACGGCTGGCGCGAACTGCCCGACGGCCAGCCACTGGTGCTGAGCTTCGCCACCCAGCCCGACCAGGCCAGCCGCGCCGCCAACGAGCTGTGGCAGAAGAACATGCGCGCCATCGGCGTGCGCATGGAGTTCAAGACCGCCAAGTGGCCCGAGAACCTGCGTGCCGCACGGGCCGGCAAACTGCAGATCTGGAGCGTGGGCTCCAGCGCCACTACCGGGGACGGCCAGGACATGCTGCGCCGCTACCACGGCCGCCAGGCCGGGCAGCAGAATCTGTCGCGGTTTGCGCTGAAGGAATTCGACGCCGTCTACGAGCAACTGGCGGCGCTGCCCGATGGCCCCGCACGCGACGCGCTGTTCGACCGCGCCAAGCGCCTGGCCGTGGCCTGGGCGCCGTACAAATTGCATGTGCACCGTTATGCCGCCGACATGATGTACCCGTGGATGACGGGCTACCGCCGCCCGCCTTACTGGAGCGAGTGGTGGCACATGGTGGACGTCGACCCGGCGCAACGCGCCGCGGCCCAGGCCTGAGGGGCCGCAGATGACACTGCGCCGACGTGATGTGCTGCAGGCTGGGGCCGTCCTGGGCGCCGGTGCCGCGCTGCACGCGGCGGCCCAGGGGCCGTCGCCCACCGACCCGCCTTCAACGGGCCACGGCACCGGCCCGAAAGTGCTGCGCTTCGCCTTCAACTTCGCCGAGACCGGCTTCGACCCGCCGCGCGTGGGCGACCAGTCCAGCATCCGCGTCATCGCCCACATCTTCGAGCCGCTGTTCACCTACGACCCGCTGGCGCGACCGGTGGTGATGGTGCCGCTGACGGCGGCACGGCTGCCCGAGGTGTCGGCCGACTTCAGGCGCTTCGTCTTCAGCGTGCGGCCGGGCATCCTGTTCGGCGACGACCCGGTGTTCCAGGGCCGCCCGCGCGAGTTGACCGCGGCCGATTTTGTCTACAGCTTCAAGCGCTTCTTCGACCCGGCCATCCGCACCGAACACCTGCACCTGCTCGAGAACGCGAAGATCCTGGGCCTGTCTGAACTGCGCGCCAAGGCGATGAAGACGAAGACGCCCTTCGCCTACGACGTCGAGGTGCCGGGGCTGCGCGTCATCGACCGCCACCGTTTCGAGGTGCTGCTGGCCGAGTCCAACCCCCGCTTTGCGATGGTGCTGGCGGGCTGGCAGTTCGGCGCCGTGGCGCGCGAGGTGGTCGAGGCTTACGCCGCCGACCCCATGGCCCACCCGGTGGGCACGGGGCCCTTCCGCCTGGGGGCGTGGCGCCGGGCGTCGAACATCGTGCTCGAGCGCAATCCGCGCTTTCGGGAGCAGCGCTTTCACACCGTGGGCGCGCCCGAAGACGATGCCGCAGCGAAGGCGGTGGCGCAGCGCCTGGCCGGTGCGCGCGCGCCGCTGCTGGACCGCATCGAGTTCGCGATCATCGAAGAGTCGCAGCCGCGCTGGCTGGCCTTCCTGGGTGGCGAACACGACATCGTCACCTTGCCGCCGGACTTCGGCCCGTTGGCCATGCCCGGCGGACAGCTTGCGCCCTTTCTGCAAAAACGTGGCGTGCAGGCCGAGCGCTCGCTGGCGCCTTCGGTGGCGCTGACCTTCTTCAACTGCGCCCACCCGCTGGTAGGTGGCAACACGCCCGAGCGCGTGGCCCTGCGGCGCGCCATCACTCTGGCCTTCGACAGCGAAGAGGAAGTGCGGCTGGTGCTGGGCGGGCAGTCGATCGCGGCGCAGTCATTGATCCCGCCCGGTTGCTACGGCCACGACCCGGCGCTGAAGACGTGGATGAGCGATTGCGATCCGGCGCGCGCCAAGGCATTGCTGGACATGTACGGCTACCTCGACCGTGACCGCGACGGTTGGCGTGAACAGCCCGACGGCAAGCCCTTCGTGCTGCGCATCGCCTTCACGCCCACCACACGGGCCCGTGCCAGCAGCGAGCTGTGGCTGAAGCGGCTGCGCGCGGTGGGGCTGCGGGTGCAGTTCGAGTTCGCGCCCTTCGGCGAACTCATCAAGCGTTCACTCGCGGGCAGTCTGATGATGTGGGGCTTCCAGTGGAGCGGGCCCTCACCCGACGGCGACTTCTTTCTCGGTTTGGCCTACGGCCCCAATGCCGACCAGAGCAACGACGCGCGCTTCAGCCTGCCGGCCTACGACCGCCTGTACGAACGCCAGCGCGCGCTGCCCGACGGCCCCGAGCGCCTGGCGCTGATGAGCCAGGCCAACCGCACCATGCT
>JBBSCX010000194.1:0-7173 GCA_038249905.1 Burkholderiales bacterium | reverse complement strand
GTCCTCCAGCCAGGGCAGGCCATGCGCGTGCGCCGCCTGGCGCAGCGCTTCCAGTGCCGGCTTCAGCTCGGCCGCAGCGCGGGCGCTGAAGTGGGCCGCGGCCGCGTTGGTGTCGACCGCGGGGTGCGCGAGGTCGAAGCTGTCGAGGACGTCATGTGTGTCGTGCGTGTCGTGGGTGTGATCGTGGGTGTGATCGTGGGGGTGGTCTTCTTCAGCGCCTTCAGCGCCTTCAGCGCCTTTAGCGCCGCCATTGCTGCAGCCCAGCGCGGCGCGCTCCCAGGCCCATTCGTTGACCTCGGTGGCTGTGAACAGCAGCCCCGGCGGCGCGGCAAACAGCAACTGCGGTTCTTCCGCGCCGGGCACCACGCGCGGCTGCGGGTCGGGCCAGCCCAACGCGGCGGCCAGCGCGCGCACCTGAGTGGCCCAACGGGCGAAGGCAGCGTCGCGTTGCGCCACATCGGCCGCACTCAGCCCCACACGCAGTCCCGCACGCACCCCACCCGGCAACAGCGGCGTCAGCGTCACCGCAGGGCCGGCGAACCAGCGGCTGGCGCCGGTGAGGCGGCGCGAGTCGTCGAAGGCGTGGCGCGGTTCGGCCGGCGTGCTCAATCGGCCGCCTCGCCGACGAAGCGCAGCCCGCGTTCGTCGCGCACGAAGCCGGCGGCCAGCAGCGCGTGGTCGTCTCCCACAGGGCCGGGCACGGCGGCCGGGCTGGCCGGGATGGACAGCTGCGGCGCGGCCATCGGGCTGCCCGCGCTGCCGTTGGCGGCCGCCGCATCGGGACCGGGTGTGAACGGTGCAAAGGGTGCAGCGGTTGCAGCCGCTGTCACCGCTGGCACCGCTGTCACCGCTGTGGCCGCTGTGGCCGCTGCGACCGCCGCCGTCGAGCCTTCCGCCTTGAACTTGATCACCTGCTTCCAGCTGCGCGTCAGGGCGTCGGCAAAGATCAGCAGCAGGTCGCCCGGCCGGCCCATCTTCAAGGCGTGGTCGATGGCTTCCTGCTCGTCGGGGATGAGGGTGATCTGCTCGTCGCGCACGCCCTCCTCACGCAGCACGGCCGCGATCATCTTCGGCACCGCGTCGCCATCGCGCCCGCGCAGGCCGTCGTCGCGGCGGCAGATGTAGTGGTCGAAACGGCCCGCCACCGCGCGGGCGATGTCCTTGATGTCCTCGTCGCGGCGGTCGCCCGGCCCGGCCACCACCACCAGGCGGCGGCCGCGCACGTCCAGGCGCTGCGCCAGGTCGGCCAGCATGCCCACGGCATGGGCGTTGTGGCCGTAGTCGAAGATGACCTTGAACGGGTGCTCGTCCCACACGTTCATGCGCCCGGGGGCCTGGAAGAAGGTGGTGTCGAAAGTACGCAGGCCCTGACGGATGGCGTCGAGCTTGATGTCCAGGCTGTAGGCCAGCGCCGCGGCAAACATCGCGTTCTGCACGTTGTGCATGGCGCGGCCTTCCAGCGTCGCCGGGATCAGGTGCGTCCACAGCAGCGGGATGTGCCGGCCCTTGTCGTACAGCGTGATCATCTGCCCGTTCACGCCCGCCTCCAGCGCACAGGCGCGGCCGCCGGCGCGGATGTGTTCACGCACCACCGTGTGCTGGGGGTTGATGGTGACGTAGCACAGGTGCTTGGCATCGGTGTGCGCCGACATGCGGATGACGTTGTGGTCGTCGGCGTTCAGCACCGCGCAGTCGCGCGCCACCTCGACGACGATGCGCTTGACCTCCGCCAGCGCTTCCAGCGTGTCGATGCCTTTCATGCCCAGGTGGTCGCTCTGCACGTTCAGCACCGCGCCGACGTTGACGAAGGGCACGCCCATGCCGGCGCGCAGCAGGCCGCCGCGCGCCACCTCGAGCACGGCGATGTCGATCTTCGGGTCGGCCAGCACCATGCGCGTGGCCACGGGGCCGGTCATGTCACCTTCGACCGTGCGCTGGCCGTCGATGTAGACCCCGTCGGTGGTCGTCAGGCCCGGCGTGTAGCCGGCCATCTTGGTGATGTGGGCCAGCATGCGGCTGGTGGTCGTCTTGCCGTTGGTGCCGGTGATGGCGGCAATCGGCACGCGGCTGGCGGCCCCCGGCGGAAACAGCATGTCGATGACGGGCCCGGCCGCGTCGCGCGGCGTGCCTTCGCTGGGTGCGACGTGCATGCGAAAGCCCGGCGCCGCATTGACTTCGCAGATGCCGGCGCCGCGGTTCTCGGCCGCCTTGTGGCTTTCGGTGATGTCAGGGCACAGAAAGTCCACGCCACCGACGTCCAGGCCGATGGCCGTGACGGCGCGCACGGCCATCTCGCGGTTGTCGGGGTGAATGATGTCGGTGACGTCGGTGGCCGTGCCGCCGGTGGACAGGTTGGCGGTGCTGCGCAGTTCGACCACCTGCCCGACTGCCGGCACGCTGTCGGCCGTCAGGCCCTGGCGCGTCATCATCATGACGGCCTGGGCATCGAGATCGATGCGCGTCATCACCTTCTCGTGGCCGACACCGCGCCGCGGGTCCTGGTTGACGATCTCCACCAGTTGCCGGATGGTGTGGGCGCCGTCGCCCACCACGCGCCCCGGCGTGCGGCGCGTGGCCGCGATCAGTTCACCGCCCACCACCAGCAGGCGGTGGTCGGCGCCGTGCAGGTAGGTCTCGACGATGACGCTGCTGCTGTGTTCGGCTGCGGCCGCAAAGCCGGCGCGCACTTCATCCGGTGTCTTCAAGCCGATGCTGATGCCGCGGCCATGGTTGCCGTTGTAGGGTTTGGTGACGACCGGATAGCCCAGCCGTTCGGCCGCACGCGCGGCGCGGTCGGCACTGCGCACCAGTTCCTGTTTGGGCACCGGCAGGCCGCAGTTGCCCAGGATCTTGTTCGTCTCTTCCTTGTCCTGCGCCAGCTCGACCGCGATGTAGCTGGTGCGCCCGGTGACGGTGGCCTGGATGCGTTGCTGGTACCTGCCGTGGCCCAGCTGGATCAGGCTTTGCTCGTTCAGCCGCAGCCAGGGGATGTCGCGCGCCTCGGCCGCCTTCACCAGGCTGGCGGTGGACGGGCCCAGCGCGCGCCGTTGCGCGTAGCGGATGTAGTCGTCGCCGGCCTCGGCCCAGGCCCAGTCGGCGGGCACGCTGTCGGCCGGGCGGATGTCGGCGGGCAGCAGCTTGCACAGCAGGCGGATGGCGAGTTCGCCCGCTTCGATGCCTTCGTCGCGCTGCGCGTATTCATAGACGACGCTGTAGACGCCGGGGCGGCCTTCGATGCTGCGTGTCTTGCCGAAGGTGATGTCTTCGCCGGCGATGTTCTGCAACTCGATGGCCACATGCTCGAACACATGGCCCAGCCAGGTGCCTTGCTGCTGTTCGGTGTCTTCGCTGTCGCCGCGCATGCGGCGGATGAAGCCACCGGCCACGCCGTAGCTGCAACCGTGCTCATGCAGCCCCGGCAGCGCCGCCACCAGCGCATCGACATAACCCGCGCCCAGCCGCCCGGTGGGCCAGTCTTCCAGCGGCCCCAGGTCCAGCAGCAGCCGGATGACCGGAAAGTGCGCGTACAGCGAGGGTCCGACGTAAACGTTGCGTTCGAGGATGCGCATCGCGGTCCATTCCATCAGTGGCAGCGCTCAGTGCGAAGGCACGGGGACGCATTCACGAATGATGCCGTGCCGCCCGGCGTGTCGGCACTGGTGGCACCCCAGGGGATGGGAGGGGTCAGGGATGGGAGGGGTCAGATGGGAGGGGTCAGGTCTTTAATCTATAGTCCCCCCCACCCACCCACTCCCTCTTCAGCTCACCGCCATGGCCCGCCCGCTGCGCATCGAGTTCCCGCACGCGCTGTACCACGTCACCAGCCGTGGCGACCGGAAGGAGCCGATCTTCCTGGACGACGCCGACCGCGTCGGCTTTCTGGCCTTGCTCGGCGACGCCTGCGAGCGCTTCGACGCCGTCGTGCTGGCCTACTGCCTGATGAGCAACCACTATCACGTGGTGATGACCACGCGCGGCGCCAATCTGTCGCAGCTGATGCGGCAGCTGAACGGCGTCTACACGCAGCGCTTCAACCGCCGCCACGGCAAGGTCGGGCATGTGTTCCAGGGGCGCTTCAAGGCCATCCTGGTGGACCGCGACGATTACCTGCTGGCGGTGTGCCGCTACGTGGATTTGAACCCGGTGCGCGCCAGCATGGTCAGGGCACCGGGCGACTGGCCCTGGTCCAGCTACCGCGCCCACACCGGCCTGGCCGAGCCGCCGCGGTGGCTGGACGGGGATGCGGTGCACTCGATGCTGCTGGGCGGCCCAGCCGGCCCCCCCGACATGTCCGACACGCTGCGGCGCAGGCGGGCGGCGCAGCAGCGCTATGCGGCGCTGGTGGACGCCAACCGCGACACGCCGTTGTGGGCAGACGCGCTGCGCCAACAGGTGTATCTGGGCGACGAGGCCTTCGTGCAGCGCATGCAGGCCCAGGCTGGCGCGCCCGCCCTGCACTGCGCCGAGGTTCCGCGCCGCCAGCGGTCCGATCCGACGACGCTCAGCGGTTGGCTGACCGCTTGCGAAAGCCGCGACGAGGCGGTGTGGATGGCGCACAGGCGCAGCGGCATGACGCTGACGGCCATCGCGGCCGAGCTGGGCCTTTCGGTTGGGCGCGTGAGCCAGTTGGTGGCCCGTGCGCGCCTGCGGTAGGGTCGGGTGGGGGGGTTGGGAGTGGGTGGGGGTAAAGATTAAAGACCTGACCCCTTGATCTGGACCCCTTGATCTTCCGGACCCCTTGATCTTCCTGAATCAGACCGCGGAATTCCGCTGACGACGAAGACGAATGGCGCCACCTGCCGAAAATGCCGCGATTCCAGTGCCAAGCAATAAAAGGCTCGATGGTTCGGGGATCGGGGCGGCAGCAAACGCCGTAAAACCATGACCGCTATCGTATTCACCCGCAGTGGGTCCGTCGGCGCTCAATTCTTGCCCGTAGACACTCAGGGTATGATTTCCAACACTGAGAAAACTACTGAAAGTAAAGAGCTGACTCAAATTGTTCCAATCCCCACCCCACCACATGTCGTCAGGATTGAAAGCGACAGGGTTGTTGTCAAGAAAAACCGCGCCGCCGTATCCAAAATCGGGGGCAATGCGGAAGTCCCACCATGCTGCGTTTGTCACAGTGAAATCGACTCGGTAGTGGAATGCGATGTCGGAGGAAGATCCACCAGGAATCAATTGGTTATTATTGACGTTTCCAGCAAGGTCCCAAGTCTGAATGCTGGCATTGCCGTAACCAGCAGCGCCACCCGGGTTTGCCAACTGAAGATCCGCCCAGTTTGCCTGGTAACCTAACGCATCACCAAAACTCATATCGGTGCCAGGAAGAGACTGAAACGAAATACTGTTGATGGAATCGGCACGAGCATGAGTTTGAAACGCAGCCAAGACGACTGCCAAGGCGAGAACGACCTTATTCATCGGAACTCCTGCATAAAATTATGGTGACGCTCCGCACCGACGATTCGTGCAGTTGAAATAGTCTAACACTCCCGTTGTAGCTCTTCCAGTCGTCCGTCACAGGGTCAGCAGGGATCGCGGTATGGACGCCCGGTAGGGACGCCAATCGCCCGAAAAGCGAAACGCGAAAAGGGGTCAGGTCTTTGATCTGTAGTCCCTCAACCCTTCCCCATCCCTCATCACAACACCAGCAGATGCTGGTCACGGGGTCAGGTCTCTCCTGTAGCGAAAAGGGGTCAGGTCTTTGATCTGTAGTCCCTCGAACCTTTGCCCGCCCGCGTCACAACACCAGCAGATGCTGCGCTGTCGCGTCCCGCACGCTGGCCAGCGCGATGGACCGATCGAAGCTGACCAGGCGCCCGCCATGCGCCACGGCCAGCGCCAGCAGGTACAGGTCGGTGATCTGGTTGTGCCCCTGCAGGCGGGCGAAATCGAAGCGGCGGTCGTCACGCAGTGTCAACGAGTCGGGCCAGAACTCGTGGTCCAGCGTCTGGCAGGCCTCCTGCAGCCGCGCGCGCACTTGCTGGATCGGCAGGCCGCCGCGCCGCCCGTAGCTCGACAGGCTGAGCACGCGGACGACGCCGTTTTCCGTCAGCGGGCAGGTGGCCACCTGCACGCCGGGCGTCGCGATGAACGCATTGGCCTGCGGCGAGAACTGATGTGCGTCGTCGAACAGCGCCACCCAGACGTTGACATCGAGCAGCGCGCGCATGGCTCAGATGCCTTCGCGTTCCATCAACTCGCGCACGTGCTGGGGCGTGATGACTTCGTCCCGTACTGGCAGCAGCGCGAAACGTCCGCGCAAACCGACTGCGCCAGGGCCGCGTCGGGCTGGCGTGTGCCGCGCCGGATGAGTTCGGAGACGGCGTCACCCAATGAGATACGTTCGCGCTGTGCCAAGTGCCGGGCAGCGAGAACCGCGTCTTCGTCGATGTCGATGGTGGTGCGCAAGTGGATTCTCCTGCCCCGGTTCTGCGACTCGCGACGACCTCAGCATCAACATCGCATCAAAGCATCAAATGGCTGTCGGATGATCCGCCCGCCGTCCGTTCAGAGCGGGCTGCCAGCGCTCGCTTTTGCAAAGTAACGCACCTGCGCAAGCCCTTCGAAGTGCTGGTCCTGGGTGTAAACAGTCGCGTGGTGCAGCAGGGCCGTGGCGTAGATCAAGGCGTCGGCCATCGGGAGCTTCTTTTCGATACTCAGTTTGCCCGCATACAGGGCGATGGCCTCGCTCACGTCGACCACGCGGCCCTGCTTGAGCTGGGCAATGGCCTGGAAAGCGCGGTTTTCGTCGAAGGCCAGCGTGATCTTCTTGAAGACCTCGTAGACGACGATGCTGGGCACCAGCAGATGTTCGGTGTCTTCGATGGTGCCCGCGAAGTGCTTTGCTTGCGGGCTGTCGGCGAAATACTCCAGCCAGCCAGAGGTGTCCACAACGTTCACGGGTGGCGCCTCAGCGGTCGTCCTCGCGCTCGAACGTTGTGTCCATGCCCTTGAGCAGGCCGCGTGCGGCCTTCATGGGCTTGACGGGAATGAATTCGATACGGTCGCCGTACTGCACCACTTGCATCGGCATGCCGGCTGTCAGCTGCATCGCTTCGCGGATGTGCTTGGGGATGACCACCTGGAACTTGGGCGAGAGGGTGAGCGTGGTCATGGTATCCATCTGAATATCGTTGTACGGATGATATATCGATGATGCCGCCG
>JBBSCX010000193.1:0-7183 GCA_038249905.1 Burkholderiales bacterium | reverse complement strand
TCGGCACCGGCGGCACCGGCAGTCCCGTCAGCACCTACGCCCAGGGGCCGGTGCAGGGCTTCGGCTCGGTCATCGTCAACGGCTTGCGCTTCGACGACGCCAGCGCCAGCGTCGAGGACGGCGAAGGCGCGCCGCGCAACCGCGACACATTGCGCCTGGGGATGACGGTGGAGGTCGAGGCCGGGCCCGTCAGCACCGGCGCCGACGGCCCCACCGCGATCGCGCGCCGCATCCGTGTCGACAGCGAACTGCAGGGCCTCGTCGGCAGCGTCGATGCCAGCGGCGGCAGCTTCACATTGCTGGGCCAGCGTGTGCTTGTTGAAAACACCACAGTGTTCGACGAAGACCTGGAAGACGGCCCGGCCGGCCTGCGCCCGGGGCAGGCGGTGGAGGTGCATGCGCAGTTCGACCCGGCTGCTGGGCGCTACCGTGCGACGCGGGTGGAGGTGCTGACGCCCGCACGGCTGGCCCTGAGCGGCCTGCGCCTGCGCGGGCCGGTGGCCGAGGTGGACCGCGCCGCGCGCCGGCTGCGCATCGGCGAGGTCTGGTACGGCTACGACGGCGCCACGGCTGTGCCGGCCGACCTGACGGCCGGCCAGACGGTGCGCCTGCGGCTGGCGCTGGCGGACTTGGGTGGCTTGGGCGCCGGCGCGCCGCTGCGCTGGGAAGTGCGCGCCTTCCAGCCCGCGCTGCGGGCGCTCGGTGACGCTGCGGTGCTGCGGCTGCGCGGCCTGGTGACAGCAGTCGGCGCGGGCGGTGCCCTCAGCGTGGAAGGCCGGCCGGTGGACAGCGGCGCGGCGGTCCTCAGCGGCGGCCCGCTGGCCGTAGGCCTGCGGGTGGAGGTGCAGGGCCGCATCGTCGGTGGGGTGCTGCAGGCGGATCGCATCGAGGTGCGCACCGACGCGCAGGAACAGGCCCAAGGCTTTGAGTTGCGCGGCCCGGTCACCGCCTTCAACCCCGCGCTGGGCCTGCTGGTGCTGCGCGGGCAGACGGTCAGCATGGCGCGCCCGGACCTGGTGTTTGAAGGCGGCACCCGCGCCGACCTGGCGCCGGGCCGCCGCATCGATGTGCGCGGCATGCTGTCGGCCGACCGCCGGCGGGTCGACGCCACGCGCATCCGCTTCGAGTGAGGCACCTGGCGGCGGACGCGTCAGACGCCATTGACGCCATGACGCCAAGTACGCCACGGACGCCAAAGACGCCACAGACGCCAAAGACGCCACAGACGCCACAGGGACCGCAGCGGGCCTCTACACTGGTACGCATCATCCCCACGGACTTGCCCCACACCATGGCCGAGACCCCTGCCCAGCGCGCCCTGACTGCCTCCACCCTGGCGCTGGTGGTGGCCGGCGGCGGCCTTGCCATGTTCCTGCCGCCGCTGGTGGAGCACACCACGGCCTCGGTGCTGCGCATCGTCGGCGTCGGCGTCGGCCTGGCGACGGCATTGCTGCTGCACCTGGTGTTTCTGGGCATCGCGGCGCGGCGTTTGCAGCGCTCGGTGCCGGGCTGGGTCGCGTTGTCGGCGTTGCTGTTCCCGGTGGGCAGCGCCACCGCGCTGATCTTGCTGGGCTGGTTTACCGACGAGACGCGAGAGCCGGCGCCGCACGGCGGCTGAGCCTGCCTGACGCCGCCTGGCGTCTTGCCACGGATGGGGGTCCGGGACTGGTGCCCGTCAAGCCAGCCGTTCGCGGTGGCGTTCGATCTGCGCCAGCACCTGCACCGGCGCCGTGCCGCCGATGCCTTTGCGCGCCCGCAGCGATCCGTGCAATGACAGCACGTCGTACACCTCAGCCGTGATGGCCGGGTGGAAGTGCTGCAACTGCTCCAGCGGCAGGGCCGACAGGTCTTCACCGCGCTTCAGGGCCCATTTCACCGCATGCGCCACGACCTCGTGCGCGTCGCGGAAGGGCAGGCCCTTCTTCACCAGGTAGTCGGCCAGGTCGGTGGCGGTGGCATAGCCCTTCATCGCGGCGCGTTCCATCGCGTCTTTCTTCACCGTGATGCCGCCCACCATCTCGGCCATGATGCGCAATGTGTCGGCCAATGTGTCGACAGTGTCGAACAGCGGCTCCTTGTCTTCCTGGTTGTCCTTGTTGTAGGTCAGCGGCTGGCCCTTCATCAATGTCAGCAGCGCCATCAGGTGGCCGACCACACGACCGCTCTTGCCGCGCGCCAGTTCGGCGACGTCGGGGTTGCGCTTCTGCGGCATGATGGAACTGCCGGTGCAATAGCGGTCGGCCAGGTCGATGAAGCCGAAGTTCTGGCTCATCCACAGCACGATCTCTTCGGCCAGCCGCGAGATGTGCACCATGCAGATCGATGCGCTGGCCGCAAATTCGAGCGCAAAGTCGCGGTCGCTGACAGCGTCCAGGCTGTTCTGGCACAGCCCGTCAAATCCCAGCGCGGTCGCCACGTGATCGCGGTCCAGCGGGTAGCTGGTGCCGGCCAGCGCCGCCGCGCCCAGGGGCAGCAGGTTCACGCGCTTCCTCACATCCGCCAGGCGTTCGGCGTCGCGCGCAAACATCTCCACATAGGCCAGCAAGTGGTGCGCAAAGCTCACCGGCTGCGCCACCTGCATGTGGGTGTATCCGGGCATCACGGTCTCGGCGTGTTGTGCGGCCAGCGTTACCAGGGCGCGTTGCATGTCGGCCAGCAGCACGGCCAGGCGGTCGATCTCGCCGCGCAGCCACAGGCGCACGTCTGTTGCGACCTGGTCATTGCGGCTGCGGCCGGTGTGCAGGCGCTTGCCGGCATCGCCGACCAGGGCGGTCAGCCGCGCCTCGACGTTGAGGTGCACGTCTTCGAGTTCAAGCTTCCACTCGAACTGGCCGGCCTCGATCTCGGCCGTGATCTGCGCCATGCCGCGCTCGATGTCGGCCAGGTCGGCCGCAGCGATCACGCCTTGCGCTGCCAGCATGCGCGCATGCGCCAGGCTGCCCGCGATGTCGGCCCGCCACAGCCGCTGGTCGAAGCCGACGCTGGCGGTGTAGCGCTTGACGAGATCGCTCATCGGTTCACTGAACAAGGCCGACCAGGCCTGATGCTTGTTGGCGAGCGGGTTGTCTGACATGGGCTGAATCAGCGGTAAGGCGACAAGGAGATGAAGCGACGGGGCGATTGGGCCATTGGGCGATTTTGGGCGCCGGGGCTGCATCCAGCGCAGCGGGCAAACACGCCGTCCGTATTATCCGGGCCACCATGAAGCCGCCTGCGCCGCCGTCCAACCACGCCGCAGACGCCACGGCCCCGGCGGGCGACGGCTTCGCGGCCACCGCCAGCCGCCCGGCCAGCCTGTGGCCCGACACCACGCGCCAGGGCGACGCGGCCGGCAGTGCATCTGCCAGCAGCCAATTTGCCACCACGCGCTTCGACCCGCTGGCCGAAGAACGCACGCGCATGCGCGCCCAGGCCGCGGCGGCCTTCGACGTCTGCCACCCGGCGCTGGCGCTGCGCGCCGTGCTGCTGGTGCAGGGTGTGCTGGCCATTGCCGCACTGGCGGGTGCGGACAGCGCGGCCGGCTGGGGGCGTGTGCAGGCGGCGCTGGCCTTCGTCGGCGTGGGCGGCACGCTGCTGTGGCTGGTGGCGGTGTGCGGGCTGCGCGGCGCGCTGCGCGACCGCAGCGCCGGTGCCCGCAGCGCCGTGGTGCTGGCGCTGGGCGCCACCGCCGCCGTGACAGGCTGGCTGCCGCTGTGGTGGGCGGGGCTGGGGGGCGATGCCCACGCGTTGCGCGTCGCCGGGCTGGCGCTGGCCGGCGCCGCCTTTGCCGGCCTGCTGTGGGCCTGGCTGGACCTGCGGGCCCGCATCTGGCACCCGGCTGACGCCAGCGCCCGCCTGGCCGAACTGCAAAGCCGCATCCGCCCGCACTTTCTGTTCAACGCGCTGAACACCGCGCTGGCGCTGGTGCGTTCCGACCCGGCCAGGGCCGAGGCGGTGCTGGAAGACCTGGCGCAGTTGTTTCGCACCGCGCTGGCCGAGACCGGCGCCTCGGTGCCGCTGGACGAAGAGATCGAACTGGCGAAGCGCTATCTCGACATCGAGCATGCCCGCTACGGCGACCGCCTGCGCGTGCACTGGGAAGTCGACCCGCGTTGCGGCGCCGCGCGCGTGCCACCGCTGGTGTTGCAACCGCTGGTGGAAAACGCCGTGCGCCATGGCGTCGAGCCCGCCGCGGCCGGCGGAGATGTGTGGGTGCGCGGGTTGCGCCAACGGGCCCAGGTGCTGGTGACCGTCAGCAACACCCTGGGCGACGAACCCGGCGCGCCCGGCCACGGCATGGCGCTGCACAACGTGCGCGAACGGCTGCGCCTGCTGCACGACGTGGGCGCGCAGTGCGATGTGTGGCGCGACGTGTCCCGGGACGTCTCTCGCGACGTGTCTAGCGACGTGTCTAGCGACGTGTCTAGCGACGGGTCTCGCGGCGTCTCTCGCGACCAGACACCGCCCACCGCGATGTTCCACGCCCGCATCACCCTGCCGGCGCCATGACCGCGGACACCGGCCCCGGCGACACCCTGCGTGTGCTGGTGGTGGACGACGAGCCGCTGGCCCGCCTGCGGCTGCGCGGCCTGCTGGAGGCCGAGCCCGGCGTCACCGTGGTCGGCGAAGCGGCCGATGCCGCCCAGGCCCAGGCCTGGCTGGCCAACGCCGACACCGACCCGGCCACGGGCGGCGCGGCGGTCGACGCCTTGTTGCTGGACATCCGCATGCCCGGCCTGGACGGCATGCGCCTGGCCGCGCTGCTGCAGCGCCAGGTGCAGCCGCCGGCGGTGATCTTCGTCACCGCCCATGCCGAACACGCGCTGCGCGCCTTCGAGCTGGAAGCCCTGGACTACCTGACCAAGCCCGTGCGGCGTGAACGACTGCAGGCCGCATTGCTGCGCCTGCGTCAGCGTCAACGCCTGCTGCGCGCAGCCGCCAGCGGCGCGCCCGCGGCGGGAGATGGCCCCGTGCTGGTCGTCAGCGACCGCGGGCGCGTGCTGCGCCTGCCGCTGACCGAGGTGCTGTACCTGAAGGCCGGCGCCAAGCAGGTGACTCTGTACACGCCCGGCCTGGCCCTGGTGCTGGACGAGTCCCTGAGCGAACTGGAGCAGCGGCTGCAAGACCTGGTGACGGCTGGCGCGCAAGGCGGTGCCGGCTACATCCGCATCCACCGCAACGCGCTGGTGGCGGTGGCGGCGATACGGGCGCTGGAACTGCGGGAACTGCGGGAACTGGCGGAACTGACGGAACCCACGGCCGATGGTGATGCCGGCGAGGACGCGCCAGGCAAGGGCGACAGGGGCGACGGCGCCAACAGCGACAGTCGCGGTGGCGGTGGCGGTGGCGTTGGCGGAGGCAGCGACAGCAGCGGCAGCACCAACGAGGCCTGGGCCGTGCGCGTGGCACCGCGCGACGAATGGCTGCGCGTGTCGCGGCGCCAGGTCAGCGCCGTGCGTGCGGCGATGCACGGCACGGCGGGCGATGGCTGAGGTGCGCGGGTCTGGCGCAGCACGCCGCGGCGGCGACCCGGCCCAGGCGCAGGATGCGGCAGAGGGTGGCGGAATGCGCGAGGCCGACGGTCGGCGCCGGCATTTGGTTCGGCCAGGGTGGTGGGCCTCTGCAGCGCCACGCCAGCGCGCGGTGCTGGCCGCAGCCTTGATGGCGGTGGCGTTGCTGTTATCGCTGCTGGGGCTGTCCACCTTCTGGCCCGGGGCGCCGCAGGTCAAGAACGCCATGAGTGCGACCGCCGCGTCGGGCGTCGCGGCCGCGACCGAACCGGCCCCGAGCGGCATCGATCCCGGCCGCGGCGATGGCATCCGCCAGCTCATGCCCAGCGGGATCGCGGACGCGGGCGCAGACGCGGCTGCAGTCGTCTCCTCCATCTCAAGCCCAGGCCCTGCCGCCACGGCCAGGCCCGCACCCCCCGCCCGCCCGGTGCTGGACCTGTGCGGCGTCGGCGCCGTCAGCATCCCGCCACGCGCCCCCGGCGCGCCCATCAGCTACGAGGCCCTGCCCGCCCCGCTGGGCGTGCACGCCCGGGCCGAGGCTTGGCCGCAGGTGCTGGCCGCACTGGAAAGCGCCGGCAGCGAACGCGGCCGCGCCGCCGCGTTGATGCTGCGCGCCTCGGGCCCGCTGGAGGCCGAGGCCACACCTTCTGTCTGGCAACGCCCCCAGCCCGACCCCACGCCACAGGTGCGCGCCCTGGCCACCCTGGCCCGCGGCACGCGCGACGCGGTCGTGCTGCGCTGGGCGCTGGGCCTGTGTGAACGCGACAGCCAGCGCGCCGGCAGCGAACTGCCCGAATGTGCGGCACTGTCGGTGCGCGACCTGGTGCGGCTGGAGCCCGACAACGCTGCGAACTGGCTGCGCCTGGGCGCATCCCTGACCGATGTGCGCGGCGCTGGGCAGACACCCGAGGCACAGGCCGAAGCCCGCGCCGAGGCCGATGAAGCCCTGCGCCGCGCGGCCGCCGCCCCGCGCTTGTCCTTGTGGGACCAGCGCCTGACGGCCGCGGTCGAGTCGGCGCTGCCGGCCAGCCTGCCCGGCCATGTGCAACTGCAACTGCTGATCACGACCATCGGCATCGACGCCGCGACGGTGGACACCGCCGGCTTCTGGATGCTGCGCCAATGCCCCGCGGGCCTGGCCCAAAGTGACGCCAGCGACCCCAGGCGCGTCACCTGCACCGCATTGGCGCGGCTGGCGGCCGAGCGCGGCGACTCGCTCACCACGCTGGGCCTGGCAGAGAGCCTGGGCCGTCGCCTGGGCGCCCCGGCGTCAATGCTGGCGACGGCCCGTGAAGAGCAACGATCGCTGCTGGACGTCATCGTCGCAACGCCCGACCCGGCGCAGCCGCTGTCTTGCGACAGCCTCAACCAGGTGCGTGCGCTGGTGCGCGGGGCGGCGACGAAAGGTGAATTGACGACGCTGCGGGAGTTGCGGGCGCAGCGGGTGCAGCGTGATGCGGCGGTAGCGTTGCCGGTGCGCTGAAGCGTCGTCTTTCGTCCGCTCGATCCAAAGGGTACGACCGGCGCGGACAGTTGTCGACTCAAACGTACTTGCCTGCCTGTACTTGCCCGGTGATTTCACGGTCGGCGCCGAGGCGCTGCTCACCAGCGATCCGGAGTGGACTGCACCGTTGCCGTGGCGCAGCGAGTTCAGAAACATTCGCGCGGGCTGCCTGCGGCGCAAGAGCCTGGGT
>JBBSCX010000192.1:0-7220 GCA_038249905.1 Burkholderiales bacterium | reverse complement strand
TCAACGACGCGATGGACCCCATCGTGCGGCCTTGCTCTTCGTTGGCCGCGGCATTGCTCATCAGACTCTGCAGGGCCACGGTGGCGGTGAAGCCGAACAGATTGCAGCCGATGATCACCACCATCATCCAGCCCTCGGTGGCCAGGCCCCAGGCGGCGTAACACAGGGTCGACGAGATCAGGCCCAGCACCACCCGCCGCTGCGCCGTGAAGCGCTGCAGCAGGGTCTTCAGCAGCCCGCCCTGCACCAAGGCCGCCATGACACCGACGGCAAACAGCGACCAGCCGTTTTCCTTCGGCCCCCAGCCGAACTTGAAGGTGGTGTAAAGCACCCAGCTCATGTGCATCACGAACTGGGCCAGGCCCGACAGCGCAATCACCCACACCAGCGGGCCGACGCCGCCCAGCGACAGCAGGGCACGAAACCCCGCCACAGGATTGGCGCGCTTCCAATCGAAGGGCTGGCGGCGCGCGGGCGCAAGCGACTCGGGCAACACGAACAGTCCGTACAGCGTGTTAAGCAGCGCCAGTGCACCGGCCAAATAGAAGGGCAGGCGCAGGTCGATGCTGCCCAGCACGCCGCCGATCACCGGGCCCAGCGTGTAGCCGACACCGAACATCGCGCCCAGCAGACCGAAGCGCGCCGTGCGTTGCGCCGGCGGCGTGATGTCGGCCACATACGCCTGGGCCACTGCGATGTTGGCCTGCATGGCACCGGCCACCAGCCGCGCCGCCACCATCAACCACAGCGTGGTGGCCAGCGAGATGGCGAAAAAGCTGAAAGCCACGCCGGCGAAGCCCAGCAGCAGAATGGGCCGCCGGCCGTAGCGGTCTGAAAGCCCGCCCAGTATCGGGCCCGACAGAAAACTGGCGAAGCCGAAGGCAAAGGCCACGGCGCCGTACCAGAAGGCCTGGTCGGCCTGGCTGCCGGTGAAGCTGCCGATGAAGGCCGGCAGCACGGGGATGATGAGCCCGACCGACACCATGTCGATCAGCACCGCGATCAGGATGAAGGGCATGCCCGCCGCCCGCCTGTTCTGCGGCTGGCCCGGTGTCGCGTCGTGGCTCGCAGCCATGGCCACGGACGCCTTCACCGCATCGGTCCGACCCGACTCAGGCGCCATCATTCGGCACGGTAATTGGGCGCTTCCTTGGTGATCTGCACGTCGTGCACATGGCTCTCGCGGATGCCGGCGGCGGTGATCTCGACGAACTCGGCACGCTGCTGCATTTCCTCGATGCTGGTGCAGCCGCAGTAATGCATGGACGCACGCAGACCGCCGGCCATCTGGAACACGATGGCGACCATCGACCCCTTGTACGGCACCTGGCCCTCGATGCCTTCGGGCACCAATTTGGCGGTGCTGGGGTTGTTGCCCTGGTCTTGCTGGAAGTAGCGGTCGGCGCTGCCCTGCTGCATCGCGCCCAGGCTGCCCATGCCGCGGTAGCTCTTGTAGGTGCGGCCCTGGTAGAGGATGGTTTCGCCCGGCGCTTCTTCGGTGCCGGCGAACATGCCGCCCATCATCACCGTGCCGGCACCGGCAGCGATGGCCTTGGCAATGTCGCCGCTGTAGCGGATGCCGCCATCGGCAATCAGCGGCACGCCCGTGCCTTGCAGGGCCTCGGCCACTTTGGCGATGGCAGTGATCTGCGGCACGCCGACGCCGGCGACGATGCGCGTGGTGCAGATGCTGCCGGGCCCGATGCCCACCTTCACCGCGTCGGCACCGGCCTCGACCAGGGCCAGTGCCGCGGCGCCGGTCGCGATGTTGCCGCCGATGACGTCCACCTGCGGGTAATGGCGCTTGACCCAGCGCACCCTCTCCAGCACCCCGGCGCTGTGGCCGTGCGCGGTGTCCACCACCAGCACGTCCACGCCGGCCTTGACCAGCAGTTCGACACGTTCTTCGGTGCCCTCGGCCACGCCGACGGCTGCGCCCACGCGCAATTTGCCGTGCGAATCGCGCGCGGCGCTGGGAAATTCGGTCTGCTTGGTAATGTCCTTGACCGTCATCAGGCCGCGCAATTCGAAGGCCTCGTTGACGACCAGCACACGCTCCAATTTGTGGCGGTGCATCAGCGTCTTGCCTTCGTCCAGCGAGGCGCCCTCGCCCACCCACACCAGGCGGTCGCGCGGGGTCATGATTTCGCGCACCGGGGCGTCCAGCCGCGTCTCGAAGCGCAGGTCGCGGTTGGTGACGATGCCGACCACCGTCTTGCCGTCCAGCACCGGGAAACCGCTGACGCCATGCTGCCTGGACAGTGCCCGCACGTCGCGCACGGAAGTGTCGGGCGTGACGGTGATCGGGTCGCGCAGCACACCGCTTTCGTAGCGCTTGACACGTGCGACCTCGGCGGCCTGCTGCTTGGGCGTCAGGTTCTTGTGCACGATGCCGATGCCGCCTTCCTGCGCGATGGCGATCGCCAGGCGGGCTTCTGTCACCGTGTCCATGGCGGCCGACACCAGGGGCAGGTTCAGCGCGATGCGGCGCGTGAGCTTGGTGGCCAGCGAGGTGTCGCGCGGCAGCACCTGTGAATACGCGGGCACCAGCAACACATCGTCGAAGGTGAGCGCTTTGCCTAAAAGGCGCATGAGGGCAGGCTCCGGACGCAAAAGCGGATTATAGGAAGGGTGTGTGCGCCCAGCCGGCGCCGCGGCACTCGGTGCCACAGTGCCACAGTGCCACAGTGCCTCGGTGCCTCGGTGCCTCGGTGCCACAGTGCCTCATTGCCGCGGCGCGCCGCGCGCCCCGCCTCGCCGCTTCCCTGCCCTGGCGCCGCGGCCCGACACAAAGGCTCACCTGCCCGTGGCACCCGCCGTGAAGGATTGCACGGGGACATCTTTGCCCTGTCGGCCTAAACTGCCTCGCATGAAGAACCGCCCCGACCCGGACCGCTTGCGCCTGTGCCCATGGCCTGGCGCCGCCTCTGCCGTGCTGGCCCTGATCCTGGCCATTGCCTGGCTGCCCGCCACGGCGCAATGGGTCTGGCGCGACAGCAACGGCCGCGTCACCGCCAGCGACCGGCCGCCGCCCCGGGATGTGGCAGACAAGGACATCCTCACCCGCCCGCCCGTGGGGGACGCTCGGCGTGCCGCAGCCGCCGCAGCAGCAACGGCCGATGCCGCCTCGGCGGCAGCCGGCAACCCGGTGGTGGCCGCAGCGCCGCCGGCAGGCGACCGCGAGCTCGAGGCCCGCAAGCGCGCCGCGGAACAAGAGCAGTCCGCACGCCAGCGCGCTGAAGAAGCGCGTGTCGCCACACTGCGGGCAGAAAACTGCCGCCGCGCGCGTGGGCATGTGGCGGCGCTGGAGGGCGGGCAGCGCATCGTGCGCACCAACGAGAAGGGCGAGCGCGAAGTGCTGGACGACGGCGGCCGCGCCGAAGAATTGCGCGCGGCGCGCACGGTGATCACGGCCGACTGCAAGTAGCGCCGAGGGCACATAGCGCCGAGGGCAATGCGCCGCCCGTCTACGGCTGCAAGCGGTTCGACACCCGGGCCGCCTTCAATGCCTCGGCTGCCTTCAGCGATTCACGGTGCTGCTGGTAGCGAAGCCGCCGCGCCTCTTTCGGGTCCACCGTCAGCGGGCGGTAGATCTCGATGCGGTCGCGGTCGCGCAGCACGGTGTCGGGTGGCTGCACACGTCCCCACAATCCGGCCTGCACGGTGGCCGCAGCCAGCGCGTGCCGGTCCAGCAGGCCCGAGGCATGCAAGGCCTGGTCCAAGGTGGCACCGCGCTGCAGCTTCAAATGCACCGCATCGACGGCCCCGGCCCGTGCGCAGTAAACCACCTCGACGCTCACATCGACGCTCACCTCGACGCTCCCCTCGACGCCCAGGTTCGCGGGCTCTGCCACGTCTGCCGTTGCCGCGATCTCTGCCGCCGCAACGGCCTGCGCTTCAGCGCGGCCCATACACGTCCTCGGCGCGGCGCACGAAGCTGTCGACGAAGGTGTTGGCCACCTTGTCGAACACAGGGCTGACGACAGCCTCCAGCGCGGGGCTGGCGAAGGCGTAGGCGAGGTCGAACTCGATCTTGCAGGCCTGCTGCTCACCGCCCGGCCGCCCCAGCGGGCGGAACAGCCAATTGCCTTCCAGGCGCGAGAAGGGCCCGTCCACCAACTGCACCCGCACCGATTCGCCGGCCACATGCAGGTTGCGCGTGGTGAAGGCGTGGCGCACACCCATGTAGGCCAGGCCCAGGCGCGCGGTGACGCCATCGGCGTGCGTGTGCAGCACGGTGGCGCTGTTGCACCAGGGCAGGAAGCGCGGGTAATCCGGAATCGCCGTGACCAGGGTGTACATCTCGGCCGGGCTGTACCAGAGCAGGACGGACTTTTTCACATGCTTCATACAATCTCGGGATTGTAGAGAACGCCCCCTGCCCCCCTTCGCGGGACGACTGGGCAAACCATGAGCCATATCGCCGAGAACCGCCGCGCCCGATTCGAGTACAGCATCGACGAACAGTTCGAGGCCGGCATGGTGCTGGAAGGCTGGGAAGTGAAGGCCGTGCGCGCCGGCCAGGTGCAGCTGACCGATGGCTACGTGCACATCCGCGGCGGCGAGCTGTACCTGATCGGCTGCCGCATCAACCCGCTGCGCACCGCGTCCACGCACATCAGCCCGCAGGCCGATCGCACGAAGAAATTGCTGATGCACAAGGCCGAGATCAAGCGGCTGATCGGCAAGGTCGAGCAGAAGGGCTTCACGCTGGTGCCGCTGAACTTGCACTACAAGGGCGGCAAGGTGAAGGCCGAGATTGCGCTGGCCAAGGGCAAGGCGCAGCACGACAAGCGCAACACGGTGAAAGAACGCGACTGGGAGCGAGAAAAAGGCCGGCTGATGCGGCACAAGATCTCGGGCCCGGCCAAGGGCTGAGGCCTGTCTTCCTTCAGGCTTTGAAGTCCCGGTCCGGGCTCAGCCGCAGGGCACGGCCCAGTGCCCGCTCCAGCGCCTGCGCCAGGTCGGCCTGCAGGTCGGCCACGGCCTCCAACCCGACCGAGAAGCGCACCAGGTGGCCCCTCAGCGTCGTGTTCGGTCGCATGGCCTGGATCGGATAGGGCACGACCAGGCTGACCGGCCCGGCCCAGCTGTACCCCAGGCGAAACAGGCGCAGCGCATCGACGAAGGCGTCCGCCTGCTCGGGGCTATACCGTTGGTCGAGCAGCACGGAGAACAACCCCGCCGCCGCGCTGCAATGGCGCAGCCAGTGCGCGTGCCCTGGCGCCCCGGGCAGTGCCGGGTGCAGCACCTGCGCCACCTCGGGCCGCGTCGCCAGCCACGCGGCCAATGTGCGCGCGGCAGCGTCCTGCGCGTGATAACGCAACGCCAGGCTGGGCAGGCTGCGCAGCACGGCCTCGGCGTCGTTGGCGCCCACGCCCAGGCCCAGGCGCATGTGGGTATGCAGCACCCGTTCATGCAGGGCCGGGTCGCGCGTCACGACGGCGCCCATCAACACGTCGCCACCGCCGCTGGCGTACTTGGTCAGGGCCTGCATGACGACATCGGCGCCGCAGTCGAAGGCATTGAAGGCAAGGCCCGCACCCCAGGTGTCGTCGACCACGCTGGTGACGCCGCCCGCACGCGCTGCGGCCAGCAGCGCGCGCAAGTCGGGAAACTCCATCGTGATCGAGCCCGGCGCCTCGGCCCACAACAGCCGCGTGCGCGGCGTGAACAGCGCCGGCAGGGCTGCTGCATCCATCGGGTCGTAGCTGCGCATCGTGATGCCGAAGCGCGACAGCAGCTCGCGCTTCAATTCGCGCCCCGGGCCGTAGGCGTTGTGCGGGATCAGCACTTCGTCGCCCTGCGACAGCAGCGCCTGGTCCACCAGCGCCACCGCCGACAGGCCGCTGGGCGTCAGCACACAGTGCCCGCCGCCCACCAGCGTGGCAATGCGTTGTTCGAGCGTGAAGGTGGTCGGGGTGCCGTGCAGGCCGTAGGTGTAGCCCGACTTGTCCAGCCAGCTGCGGCTGCGCAGCGCGGCGACGTTGCGGAAGATGACAGTCGAGGCCTTGTGCACACCCACCTGCGGCGCCTCGAAACCGGGCGGCGGCTGGTAGGGGTGGTGGATCAAGGCGGTCGTGATGTCCTGCTGCGTGTCTGTCGTCGGCGCAGGCGCGCCGGGCGCGTTCGGGTCTGCCATGCGGGCCCCGCCCTCAGACCGGCTGCGCGACGAGGTCGTGCCCGTCGGCGGCCACCACCTGCGCGCGCGTGAACTCGCCCACGCGCAGCACCTTGCTGGCCTTGGCTGGCGGCAGCAGGCGCACGCGGCCGTCGATCTCGGGCGCATCGGCATAGCTGCGGCCCCAGCCGCCCTGGCGGCCGAGCGCCGGGGCGCTGTCGATCAGCACCTGCATGGACGCACCGACACGCTGCTGCAGTTTGCGCGTCGACACCGCCTCGGCCACGGCCATGAAGCGGGCACGGCGTTCCTCGCGCAGCTCACGGGGCAGCTGACCGGGCAGTTCGTTGGCCACCGCGCCGGCCACCGGCGAATAGGCAAAGCAGCCGGCACGATCGATCTGCGCATCGTGCAGGAAGGTCAGCAGGGTGTCGAACTCGGCCTCGGTCTCGCCAGGAAAACCAGCGATGAAGGTGCTGCGCACGACGATCTGCGGGCAGGTCTCGCGCCACTTCGCCAGCCGCTCGAGATTGCGTTCGCCGCTGGCCGGGCGCTTCATGCGGCGCAGCACGTCGGGGTGGGCGTGCTGGAAGGGTACGTCCAGGTAGGGCAGCACACGCCCCGCAGCCATCAGCGGCAATACCTCGTCCACATGCGGGTAGGGGTAGACGTAGTGCAGCCGCACCCAGGCGCCATGGGGTTCGGCCAGACGCCCGAGTTCTTCGCACAGCTCGACCATGCGCGTCTTCACGGGCCGGCCGTCGAAGAAGCCGGTGCGGTACTTCACATCGACGCCGTAGGCGCTGGTGTCCTGGCTGATCACCAGCAGTTCCTTCACCCCGCTGTCGAACAGCGCACGGGCCTCGGTCAGCACCTCGCCGATGGGCCGCGACACCAGGTCGCCGCGCATGCCGGGGATGATGCAGAAGGTGCAGCGGTGGTTGCAGCCTTCGCTGATCTTCAAATAGGCATAGTGGCGCGGCGTGAGCTTGATGCCCGCCACGCCGCGAAACTCGGCCTGCATCGCGGGCACCAGGTCGACGAAGGGGTCGTGCGGCTTGGGCACGTGCAGGTGCACCGCGTCCATCACCTCTTGCGT
>JBBSCX010000191.1:0-7250 GCA_038249905.1 Burkholderiales bacterium | reverse complement strand
GTCAACTCAATAACCGGGCAACTCGCAATTGCTCTCTCCAATGCAAACCGAAACCAGGTGTGGCTTCAGGCCGTTGGCCTGCCAGTCGCGCATCACTGTGCTCGGGCTGACTTCCAGCACTGCGGCCATCTTGCGCGTGCTCCGGTGCGTGGCTTCAAGGTCTCGCGCGATCCGAAGTCCGTTGAGAAGCTCGAAGACATCGTCGGCCTGTACGTGTCCCCGCCCGAGCGCGCACTGGTGCTGTGCTGCGACGAGAAGAGCCAGGTGCAGGCGCTTGACCGTACACAGCTTGGTTGTGGCAAGCCACGTAGCCGCTGCGGTCGGTGGCGAGTCCGACCCCGCGGCCTGGTTCCGCCGCAACGGCATCCAGCCGCCGCCCCGCGTCGAAGAGGCCGTTGACATCGGGCTCGATGTCGAACGCTTGCGCGCGCGCCATGAACGGCAGCTGAAGCTGGAGCGCGGCGCCAACCGCTGGGCGCACTTCGTCAACATCGGCCTGGGCAGCTGGCTGGTGACGCAGCCGCTGCTGATCGGCGTGCCCGAACCGATGCTGCGCATCGGCGAGATCGCCTGCGGGCTGCTGCTGATGCTGTGCGCGGGGCTGGCACTGTCGTGGCAGCTGCGCTGGGCGCGCTGGTTGTGCGCCGGCATTGGCACCGTGGTGATGGCATTGCCGTTCCTGTTCTCCACCGCCAACGGCGCGGCCTATCTGTCCGATACCCTGATCGGCGCGCTGATCTTCGGCTTCGCGGTATGCACCAAGCCCGAACCCGGGGACTCGGCCAACGCCGCGCTGCACGGGCCTGCGGTGCCACCGGGCTGGAGCTACAACCCGTCGAACTGGACGCAGCGCATCCCGATCATCGCGCTCGCGGTGGTGGGGCTGTATGTGTCGCGCTACCTGGCGGGCTACCAGCTGGGCTACATCCCGGCGGTGTGGGACCCGTTCTTCGTCGGCAACCCGGCCGACCCGAAGAACGGCACCGAAGAGATCGTCACCAGCTTCGTCTCGGAGGCCTGGCCGGTGTCGGACGCGGCGGTGGGCGGCTATACCTACCTGCTGGAAATCGTCACCGGCATCGTCGGTTCACGCATGCGCTGGCGCACGATGCCGTGGCTGGTGGTGCTGTTCGGCTTGATGATCGCGCCGCTGGGCATCACCTCGATCTCGTTCATCGTCATCCAGCCGATCGTGATCGGCACCTGGAGCACGATCGCGCTGATCGGTGCGGCGGCGGTGCTGATCCAGATTCCCTATTCGCTCGACGAGTTGCTGGCCACGCTGCAGTTCCTGCGGCGCCGCAAGCGCGCCGGGCGAAGCGTGCTGCGGGTGTTCTTCTTCGGCGACACCGACGAAAGTCCGAGGGGCCTGGCACGCAAGGCGCAAAGCGAAGCGCCCGACGACGTCTTCGACCAGCGCCCTGGCGTGGTGGTGGCCGACATGGTGGGCGGCGGTGTCGGCCTGAACTGGGGCCTGGGCCTGGCGCTGGCGCTTGGCTTGCTGCTGCTCTTCACGCGGCCGCTGCTGGGTGTGGACGGCAGCGTGGCCAACGCCCATCACCTGATCGGCGCACTGGTATTGACGGTGGTGTCGCTGGCAGCGGCGGAAGTCGCGCGCACGCTGCGCTTCGTGCTCGTGCCGCTGGGTGCGGCGCTGTTGGCGGTGCCGTTGCTGTGGCCCGCCGGCGCGGCCGCAGCGGTCTTCGCGGTGGTGACCGGAGGGCTGCTGATCGTCGCCAGCCTGCCTCGCGGGGCGATCAAGCAGCGCTACGGCAGTTGGGAACGGCTGATCCGTTGAACCCGACAGCAAGTCTCGGGCACCGCGATTGCCGCTGACGCTGCAACACCTACCGAGGCTCGGCACCTTGAACCAGCAGACCCGAAAGCCCCCCATGACAGAAGCTGAAGACCCGCGGCGCAAGCACCTCGACGGCTTGCGGGAAGCCAGCGTGGCCGGCGCTGCTGACGGCGTTTCGGGTCACGTGACTGACGACGTCGCGGACAAAGTTGCTGACGGCGTTGCTGACGGCGTTGCCGACGGGGTTGCCGAAGGCACGGCGGACGACACCACTGACAACGTCGCTGACCGAGTCACTGACCGGGTCACCGACCGAATCACTGATGGCGCGGGACGAGAAACCGTGATGCCGCTGATTCAGGAAGAGTTGCATGTGGAGCGTCGTCAGGTCGACTCCGCCACAGTCAGGATTCGCAAGATCGTCGAGGCCCGGGAAGTCGAGGTCGATGTCCCGCTCTTGCAGCAGCGGGTGCAGATCGAGCGGGTGGCGGTGAACCGCATCGTCGACGCGATGGAGCCTTCACGCCAGGAGGCGGGCATGACGATCGTTCCGGTCTATGAAGAGGTGCTCGTCAAGCGCTGGCTGCTGAAGGAAGAGCTGCACATCAGCCTCACGGCCCATAAGGCATCGGGCGGCACCGTGAAAGCGGTGCTGCGGCGGGAAACCATCGACGTGGTGCGCACGCCGATTGCCCCGGGAGGGGCTCCCGACCCGTCGGAGACCGATTTGTCGCCACCCGGAATTCCATCAACTTGAAGGGTTTTCAATCATGACTGTCACCTTGGTCGGTGTCTTCGACACCATGAAAGAAGCGCAGCAGGCGCGCAGCCGTCTGCATGAAGAAGGTGTTGCCGATGCATCGATCCGCGTCGAATCCGGCACCGATGCGTCATCGCCGACGTCGAGCATGTCGAACACCGCGCAGACCGGTGACGACGTCGACCGGCGCGGCTTCTGGGACAAGCTGTTCGGCTGGATGTCGGATGATGATGACGACGACGACCGCCGCACCGTGACGCAGCACTACGACGAGGCGGTGCGCCGCGGCAATGCCGTGCTCACCGTCAGCCTCGACGACGCATCGCGTGCCGACTACATCAGCGACCTGCTGGACGATTGCGGCGCGGTCGATGTCGACGAGCGGGTGGCGCAATGGCGCGGCGCCGGCTACGCCTCTCCTGCGCTGGGGTCGGTGGCTGCCAGCGGCGACGTCGACGGTGGTCAGACCTTGCAGTCGATCGAGGAGCAGTTGAAGATCGGCAAGCAAACGGTGCAGCGGGGGCGCGTGCGCATCCACCGTTCGACGAGCGAGCGGCCGGTCGAAGAACAAGTCGCGCTGCACGACGAGCGTGTCCGCGTGGAGCGCAAACCGGTAGATCGTGCGGCAACCGAAGCCGATTTGTCGGGCGCCTTCGAAGACCGCCATATCGAACTGACGGAAACCACCGAGGAAGCGGTGGTGGCGAAGACCGCCCGCGTGGTCGAAGAGGTGCGCTTGCGCACCGATGCGACCGATCGGGTCGAGACGGTTCACGACACGGTTCGCAGCACCGAATTCGATATCGAGAAGATGGACGACAAGTCCGCTCCGACCCGCAGCGGCGCAGCATCGGGCCATGCGGCCAATGCGGCCAGCGCCTCGACTGCGGCCGGATCCAGCCGCATGTCGGGCGGCTCTGGTGGGTCGATGCGAAGCGACCTGAGCAGCGCTGGCGGGGCCGCCGGCACCCAGCGCTCCGGCGGAGTCGGCGGGCTGGGTGAAAGAGCGGGTTCGAGTTTCCGCAAGGGCACGGATGGCTACGGAGGCGCCGAGCGGCGTCGATCGGCGGACATGAACTACAGCGGGCCGGAACGCCGCATGGCCGCTGCCTGAGGACCGTCCGGACACCGGCGGCCGGCGTCGTCAGAACAGACGCCGGCCGATCCTGCTGTGGCCGCTGGCAGCGTCCGGGCCGCCACGGCGACTGATCCTCATGCTGCCGAACGGCGGCCGACACCGAGCCGGCGCGCCGGGTTCAGGTTTCAGACGGGATCGTCCGGCGTGTTCGCGTTGCGTTCGGCGTGCCGCGCACGCGTGGTGCTGAGGCCCGGCGACGTGCCTTCGCCATCGACGTCGCCATCGGCATCGGGCAGCGGCGGGACGAGCTGGTCACGGCCTTCGCGCTCCTTGACGGCGTCCTTGCGTTCCTTCAACGGGCTGCCGGGGCCCGAGGGTTTGCCTGCACTGGACATGGTGAGATCCTTTCATCGCGACTTGGGAATGCAGACCGGGGCAAGGCGCGTGCCATAGTTGAGCTGGTTCAGCTCCAGTTCGCGACCGTGCACGGCGTGCAGGGTGTCCCTGCGCGGCATGGCATGGGCGGATGAACGTCTGCTGCCTGCCGTCCCGCCTCCGCCGCGCCCTCCCGCCACCCGCACTGCCGCCCGCCCGACGATGGAAGTCCAGTTCACCGAGCAGATCCGCCAGTTGCAACTGGGCGCGGGCGATGTCTTCCAGGGCGAAGGCATCCTCGCCATCACCAAGGGCCTGCTGCAGGCCGGCGTGGCCTATGTCGGCGGCTACCAGGGGGCGCCGGTGTCGCACCTGCTGGATGTGATGGTGCAGGCGCGTCCCTATCTCGACACGCTGGGCGTGCACGTCGAAGCGTGCAGCAACGAGGCCAGTGCCGCGGCGATGCTGGGTGCGTCCATCCACTACCCGCTGCGCGGCGCGGTGACGTGGAAGAGCATCGTCGGCACCAATGTGGCGGCCGATGCGCTGTCCAACCTGGCCTCGCCCGGCGTCGTCGGCGGCGCGCTGATCGTCGTCGGCGAGGACTACGGCGAAGGCGCCAGCGTGATCCAGGAGCGCACCCACGCCTATGCGCTGAAGAGCACGCTGGCGCTGTTCGACCCGCGGCCCGATCTGGGCAACATGGTGCGCTGCGTCGAACATGCCTTTGCGCTGTCCGAGGCCAGCAACATGCCGGCGCTGATGGAATTGCGCATCCGCGCCTGCCATGTGCGCGGACGCTTCACGGCCAAGGACAACGTCGCGCCGAAGCTCGGCACGCACGCGCTGATCGATGAACCCGCGGGCTTCGACTACATGCGCCTGGCGCACCCGCCGGTCACCTTCCGCCACGAGAAATTGAAGGTCGAGCAGCGCCTGCCCGCGGCCCAGGCCTACATCGCCGCACACCGGCTGAACGAGCACTTCGCGGGCAGCGACCCGGCCGCTGCCGACCTGGGCCTGATCGTGCAGGGCGGGCTGTTCAATGCGCTGCTGCGCACGTTGCAGCAACTGGGCCTGGCCGATGCGTTCGGCGCCAGCGCCTTGCCCCTGCTGGTACTCAACGTCACCTATCCGCTGGTGCCGGCCGAGGTCGCGGCATTTGCGGTCGGCAAGCGCGCCGTGCTGATGCTGGAAGAGGGCAGCCCCGAGTACATCGAGAAGGACCTGGTGCAGGCGCTGCGGCGGCTGGACGTGCAGACGCCGGTGCACGGCAAAGATTTGCTGCCGGCGGTGGGCGAGTACACGGTCGAGGCGATGGCGCCGGGGCTCATGCGTTTCATCGAGCGCCATCTGCCCGGCCATGACCTGAACGCAGCGCGCGCCTGGCTGGCCGGCAACGCGGCGCGGCGCGACGACGTGGCCCGGGCGCTGGGCCCGCTGCCGGCGCGGCCGCCGGGCTTTTGCATCGGCTGCCCCGAGCGGCCGGTGTTCAGCGCATTGAAACTGGCGCAGCAAGAGGTGGGCCCGGTGCATGTGGCGGCCGACATCGGCTGCCATGCGCTGGCCACCTTCGAGCCCTTCAGCAGCGGCCACAGCATCCTCGGCTATGGCATGAGCCTGGCCAGCCGCGCAGGGGTGTCGCCGATGATGCAGCGGCGCACCCTGGCCATCATGGGCGACGGTGGCTTCTGGCACAACGGCCTGCTGACGGGTGTGCAGTCGGCGCTGTTCAACGGCGACGACGCGGTGCTGCTGATCATGAAAAACGGCTACACCAGCGCCACCGGCACCCAGGACATCCTGAACACGCCCGACGACGAGGTCAAGGCCGAGGCGCTGCGCAACGCCAGCGCGCACCAGAGCCTGGCGCACAAGAACCAGACCATCGAGGACACCTTGAAGGGCATGGGCGTGAAGTGGATGCGCGTCGTCGACACCTACGAGGTCGACGCCATGAAGCGCACGCTGTCGGCCGCCTTCACCAGCCCCTTCAACGGCCTGAAGGTGATCGTGGCCGAGGGTGAATGCCAGCTTGAACGCCAGCGCCGCATCAAGCCCTGGATCGCCGGGCTGCTGAAGCGCGGCGAACGCGTCGAGCGCGTGAAGTACGGCGTCGATGAAGACGTCTGCACCGGCGACCACGCCTGCATCCGCCTGAGCGGCTGCCCGACCCTGACGCTGAAGGACAACCCCGACCCGCTGCGCGTGGACCCCGTGGCCACCGTCATCGACGGCTGCGTGGGCTGCGGGCTGTGCGGCGCCAATGCCCATGCCGCCACGCTGTGCCCCAGCTTCTACCGCGCCGAGGTGGTGACGCACCCGAAGTGGCACGAACGCCTGCTGGCCGCTTGGCGCACCACCGTCACCGGCTGGCTGCGGCCGGCCTGAGCCACCGCCGGCCATGACGCGTCCCATCACCGTGCTCGTCTGCGCCCTGGGTGGCGAGGGTGGCGGCGTGCTCGCCGAATGGCTGTTCGACGCCGCCTTGCGTGCCGGCCACAGCGCGCAGAGCACCAGCATCCCGGGCGTGGCGCAGCGCACCGGCGCCACCACCTATTACGTCGAGCTGCATCCCGAGCCCGACACCGCGCTGGGCGGACGCCAGCCGGTGTTCAGCCTCAACCCGGTGCCTGGCGGCATCGACCTGCTGGTGTCGAGCGAACTGCTGGAGACGCTGCGCCAGGTCGGTGCCGGCATGGTCAGCGCCGACCGCACCCTGGTCGTCAGCGCTACCACTCGCGCCCTGACGGTGGCCGAGAAGATGCAGCCCACCGATGGCCGTGCCGACAGCGCCGCCTTGCTGGCCACGCTGCAGCGCCATGCGCGCGCGGCCGAACTGCTGGACCTGGGTGCGATGGCGGCGCAGGCCGGCACCGCCATCAGCGCCGTGCTGCTGGGTGCCATCGCGGCCAGTGGAGTCCTGCCGCTGCCGCGTGCGGTGTACGAGGACACCATCCGCGCCAGCGGCAAGGGCGTGGCGCCCAGCCTGCGCGGCTTTGCGCTGGCCTATGAGGCCGTGACGCAGCGTCGCGCGCAGCAGGCGCAGGCGATAGCGGAGACAACCGCGGCGTCGATGACGGCAGCGATGACGACCGGTCTTGTGGCTGCCGCCGCGCCGGCCGCAGCGGCCGGCCCCGCTGGACCTGACGCGCCTGACGCACCCGACGCACCCGACGCACCCGACCTGCGCGTGCTGGCCCGCGACCGCTTGCGGCGCTACCAGGACGCGGCCTATG
>JBBSCX010000190.1:0-7261 GCA_038249905.1 Burkholderiales bacterium | reverse complement strand
GCGGCAGCGTCACCATGGGCGTGCGCGAATCGTCGCGCCCGCTGTCCTACACCCTGGGCGACGGCAAGTACGCCGGCTACCACTTCGAGGTCTGCCAGCGTGTGCTGGAAGACGTGCGCAAGGGCCTGGGTCTGGCGAAGCTGGACACCAAGTTCCAGGCCGTGACATCGCAGAACCGCATTCCGCTGGTGCAGAACGGCACGGTGGACATCGAGTGCGGCTCCACCACCAACAACACCGCGCGCCAGCGCGACGTGGCCTTTGCGGTCACTACCTATGTCGAAGAGGTGCGCATCGCGGTCAAGGCGGCCTCGGGCATCACCGGCATCGCCCAGCTGGCCGGCAAGAACGTGGCCACCACCACCGGCACCACCTCGGTGCAACTGCTGCGCAAGCACGAACGTGCCGCGGGCGTGGACTTCAAGGAGGTCTACGGCAAGGACCACGCCGACAGCTTTTTGCTGATGGACACCGGGCGTGCCGACGCCTTCGTGATGGACGGTGCGCTGCTCGCCGGACTGATCTCCAGCGCCAAGAACCCGGCCGATTACAAGATCGTGGGCGAGGTGCTGTCGGTCGAGCCGATCGCGATCATGATCCGCAAGGACGACCCCGGCTTCAAGAAAGCGGTCGACGACAGCCTGTCGGCGATGATGAAGTCCGGCGACATGGCCAGGCTGTACGACAAGTGGTTCCTGCAGCCCATCCCGCCGACCAACACGCGGGTGGGCCTGCCGCTGGCAGACGCCACCAAGGCGGCCTGGGCAGCGCCGAACGACCGGCCGGTCGAGGCCTACACGCAGAAGTGAGCACCTTGCACACCGCGCTGGGTCGCACAGTTCGCCCGGGGCGCTGAGTGGCGAGCTGGGACTGGCAGGTCTTCTGCACCGAGACGGTGACCGGTGAGGTCATCGCGGGCTGTTTCGGCCGCGCGGGCGACATCACCTATCTGGACTGGATGATCTCGGCCTGGGGCTGGACGCTCTCGGTCGCCGCCCTGGCGCTGGTGGTGGCCTTCGGCGTGGGCTCGCTGATGGGAATTTTGCGCACCGTGCCCGACCGGCGGCTGGTGTTCATCGGCACGGCCTGGACCGAGCTGTTCCGCAACATCCCGCTGCTGGTGCAGATCTTTCTCTGGTACCACGTCATCCCGTCGCTGTACACGCCGCTGCGTGAGCTGCCGAGCTTCATCCTGGTGGTGCTGGCCCTGGGCTTCTTCACCTCGGCGCGCATCTCAGAGCAGGTGCGCGCAGGCATCCAGAGCCTGCCCGCGGGCCAGCGTTACGCCGGCCTGGCCGTGGGTCTGACGCTGGCGCAGACTTACCGCTACGTGCTGCTGCCGATGGCCTACCGCATCGTCATCCCGCCGCTGACGAGCGAGAGCATGAACATCGTCAAGAACTCGTCGGTGGCCTTCGCCGTCAGCATCGCCGAGCTGACGATGTTCGCGATGCAGGCCGGCGAAGAAACATCGCGCACGGTCGAGATGTACCTGGCGGTGACGCTGCTCTACTTCGTCAGCGCCTTCGCCATCAACCGCGTCATGCTGGTGGTCGAGAACCGCGTGCGTGTGCCGGGCATGGTGGGCTCGAAATGAGGCCTGAAGAGAAGTGACAGACGCATGAACCTGGACTTCTCCTTCCTCAGCTGGGACGTGCTGTCCGGCTTCGTGCTGAAGGGCCTGATCTTCAGCTTTCAGCTCACGCTGGTGGCGATGATCGGCGGCATCGTGCTGGGCACCGTGCTGGCGCTGATGCGGCTGTCGGGCAAGCCCTGGCTGGCGGTGCCGGCGGCGGCCTATGTCAACACCATGCGCAGCATCCCGCTGGTGATGGTGATCCTGTGGTTTTTCCTGCTCATCCCGCTGCTGACGGGGCGGCCGCTGGGCGCCGAATGGTCGGCCATCATCACCTTCACCTTGTTCGAGGCCGCCTACTTCAGCGAGATCATGCGTGCCGGCATCCAGAGCGTGCCCAAGGGACAGGTCTACGCCGGCTACGCCGTGGGCATGAACTACAGCCAGACGATGCAGCTCGTGGTGCTGCCGCAGGCCTTCCGCAACATGTTGCCGGTGCTGCTGACGCAGACCATCATCCTGTTCCAGGACACTTCGCTGGTCTACGCCATCGGCGCCTACGACATGTTGAAGGGCTTCGAGATCGCGGGCAAGAACTTCAACCGGCCGGTCGAGACCTACCTCGTCGCCGCCGCGGTCTACTTCGTCATCTGCTTCAGCCTTTCCATGCTGGTGCGCCGTCTGCAACAACGCATCGCCATCATCCGATAGGGGTCCCGATGATCGAAATCAAGAACATCAGCAAGTGGTACGGCAATTTCCAGGTGCTGACCGACTGCAGCACGAAGATCGAGAAGGGCGAGGTCGTCGTCGTCTGCGGCCCCTCGGGCAGCGGCAAGAGCACGCTGATCAAGACCGTCAATGCGCTGGAGCCGATCCAGAAGGGCGACGTCGTCGTCGATGGCATCAGCATCTCCGACCCCAAGACCAACCTGCCCAAACTGCGCGCCCGTGTCGGCATGGTGTTTCAGCACTTCGAATTGTTCCCGCACCTGTCGGTGACCGAGAACCTGACGCTGGCGCAAAGCAAGGTGCTGGGCCGCAGCGCTGAGGACGCCAAGACACGCGGGCTGAAGATGCTCGACCGCGTCGGCCTGATGGTGCACAAGGACAAGTTTCCGGGGCAGCTGTCGGGTGGCCAGCAGCAGCGCGTGGCGATCGCGCGGGCGCTGAGCATGGACCCGATCGTGATGCTGTTCGACGAGCCCACCAGCGCGCTCGATCCCGAGATGGTCGGCGAGGTGCTCGACGTGATGGTGACGCTGGCCCACGAGGGCATGACGATGATGGTGGTGACGCACGAGATGGGCTTTGCGCGCAAGGTCAGCCACCGCGTCATCTTCATGGACCAGGGCAAGATCGTCGAGGACTGCCGCAAGGACGACTTCTTCGGCCAGCCCGAGTCGCGCAGCCCGCGCGCGGCGGAGTTCCTGTCGAAGATCCTGCAGCACTGAGGGGTCACACTGAGGGGTCTGGCACGACTTGACGCGCGGACGGGCGGCCTGACTCGAGTGCACGCGTGCCCGCCTCGGTCGAGGGATTTTGAAGGGTACGCCTGGTCAGTGCGTTTCAAAAGTTATCTGCCGGTCGCATCGATCCCCCGGTTCACGGGGGTTTTCCTCAGTTCCTGGTGGAAACCCTTCGTCCCGATGCTTGCGACGAGGTCGGCGCTCGGCGAATATCGGGCATCACATCAAACGAGGTGCGCTGCCCCAAATGCGGGGTATCGGCCGGCCAGGTGCGCCGAAAGTCATTCGGCCGCCGCAGATGTCAACCCATGATTCCCACAGGCGGTATTTCCATGCAGAGCCAGTCTGGCAGCGCCAAGCGCATCTTTTCTTCCATCCGTCGCAGCCGTGCGCTGCCTGCATTGAGCCTGATGACCGCCGCGTGCGCGCTGTCGCTGGCCGGTGCAGCACAGGCCCAGGTGAATTCGCAACTGCAGAGCCTGCTGTCGGCCAAGCCGGCCGATGTCGCCAGCGACGCGTCTGCCAGCGGCCTGGTGCGCGTCATCGTCCAGTTCACGGAGCCCCCGGTGGCGCTGATGCGCCCGAACATCGACGTCTCCAAGGCCAATCGCGCCGAAATGGCCAGTTACAGCCGCGGTCTGCGCCAGGCCAAGGCGCCGCGCCTGGCGGCCATTGCGCAACTGGGTGGCCGGGTGCAGAACACCCTGGAGCACGCCATCAACGGCGCGGTGGTCGAGATCCAGGCCAACCGCATCGCCACGCTGGCCCGCGTGCCGGGTGTCAAGTCGGTGCGCCAGGTTCGCACCTACCAGATGAACGGCACTCCGCCTTCTGTCGGCGAACTGATCGGCACGGCGCAACTGAACGCCAGCGGCAACGGCGGCGCTGGCGTGGCCATCGCCGTCATCGACTCGGGCGTCGACTACACGCATGCGGCCTTCAGCGGCCCGGGCACCACGGCCTACTACGGCACTGCCGTGGCCGGCGCCGGCCCGACGACCATCGGCGACACCCCGGGCGTGTACCCTGACGGGCCGCGCGTGAAGGGCGGCTACGACTGGCTCGGCGAGACTTGGCCGAACGGCCCGGTCACCCCTGATCCGGACCCCATCGACAACCGGCAGACCGCCGCCGACTTTGCCGGCCACGGCACCAACTCCGCCAGCGCGGCTGCCGGCTCGGCCGTGATGGCCGGCCAGTTGCGCGCCGGCTCGGCGCCCGAGGCGATGATCCTGGCCTACCGCGTCTGCAGCCGGGTCGCCAATTCTTGCGAAGGTTCAGCGCTGCTGAACTCGGTCGACTCGGTCATCCGCTACGCCGCTGGCGACCCCAACGGCAACCAGGCCGGCGCCAACAACCCGGCGCTGCCGGCCGGCACACGCTTCGTCATCAACATGTCGCTGGGCTCCACCTACGGCAACCCGCTGATCGACGACCTGTCGGAAGCTTCGCGCAACGCCGTGCGCGCCGGCATCACCGTCGTCGCCTCGGCCGGCAATTCCAACAACATCCCCTTCATCGTCGGCTCGCCTTCGTCGGCCGACACGGTCATCAGCGTGGCCGCCAGCCAGCCGGCGCTGTTGACGGGGCCGTCGGTGTCCGTCGGCGCACCGCTGAACATCAGCTACCCGCTGGGCACCAGCTCGAGTTTCGGCCCGGCCTTCACCACCGCAGTCGCGCTGCCGCTGGCCTTCGCTGGCGGCAACACGGCGGTCGACGCGAATGTCAACCTCGCCTGCGACGTCAATCCGCCGTTGCCCGATCTGGCCGGAAAGGTCGGTATCGCTGACCGGGGCGTGTGTGGCTTCACCGTGAAGACGAAGAACGCCCAGAATGCCGGCGCGAGTCTGGCGCTGATCGTCAACAACGCCGTCGGCGGCGGCACGATCGGCATGGGCGGCGCCGACCCGACTGTGACCATCCCTGCGCTGTCCATCGGCACCGCTGAGGGCCTTGCGCTGAAGAATGCGCTCGCCGTCACGCCGGGCCTGATTGGCAACTTCTCGCCGCTGGGCGATGCCGCCAACGTCGTCGGTGGCGTCAACATCGTCGACCTGATTTCCGACTTCTCGTCGCGCGGACCGTCCCAGAGCACGGCATCGCTGAAGCCTGACATCACCGCGCCGGGCTCGAACATCTTCATGGCCGCCATCGGCAGCGGCGACAAGGGCGTCAACAACAGCGGTACCAGCTTCTCGGGTCCGCTGACGGCAGGTGTCGCAGCCCTGGTGCTGTCGGCCAAGCCCGGGCTGACGCCGTGGCAGGTCAAGGCCGCGTTGATGAACACGGCCGAAACCAATGTCTTCGCTACCAAGACGGCGGGTGGCAGCACGCTCGCCGGCCTGACCCGCATGGGCGCCGGCCGGGTGCAGGCCGACCGCGCTGCGGCCACCGGCACGCTGGCCTACGACAGCGTCGACATCGATCCGACGGCAGCGACGTACTACAACACCGCGCTGTCCTTCGGTCCTCAGGCCTTCACTGCCGCAGGGGCCAGCAGCGTCAAGCGCACGGTCGTGGTGCAGAACCTGGGCAATGCCGCCAAGGTCTACAACATCTCCATCGCCCCGCGCTTCGCCAACGACCTGGCGCGCGGCATGGTGTTCACCACGTCCACCCCCATCATCGCGGTGGCCCCCAACTCGACGGCCACCTTCGATGTCATCGGCACGGCCACCGGTGCGGCGCTGCCGACGGCTGGCGGCCTGCCGCTGCGCCTGACCAACCTCGATGGCTGCACGACCACGACCAACCCGCCGGCACCGGTGGCGGCCTGCACCAACAAGTTCGACGACCTGGAGCAGGACGGTTTCGTCACCATCGACGGCGGTGTGAACGACACCGTGCGAGTGCCCTACCTGGCCTACCCGAGGCAGGCCTCGAGCGTGGCCGTGTCGCGCATCGGCAGCACCGTGCGTGCGGTCAACACTGGCGTGGCCAACACCTTCGTCGATGTCTTCAACCTCGTCGGTGCCCCCGATGCGCAGGACGTGCCGACATTGGTGGCCGGTTCCGAGACCCTGCCGACCGACCTTCGTGCGGTGGGTGTGCGCTACACGCCGAACGCCGTGCCGGCGCCGCTGCCTGCCGGGGTGACCAGCGGCGACGTGCTGGAGTTCGCCGTGTCGTTGTGGGGTCCGGTGGACAACTGGCGTCTGGCGGTGATGACGATCGAGTTGGACACCAACAACGACGGCACCACCGACTTCACGGTGCGCAACCTGAACACGACGTCCAACCGCAGTTCAGCCTTCATCTCGCCGGGCTTTGCGGGTACACCGGCCAATGGGTTCTTCTTCGCCTCGGCGCCGCTGAACTCCGCCCGCATCGTCTTGCCGGTGTTCCCTTCGGTGATGGGCATCAACGCGAACAGCCGTATCGGCATCCGCGTCAGCACCACCAACGGCACCTCCTTCACGGGCAGCCTGGCCACGGCACCGGTCTTTGACCGCCTGCCCGACTCTGGGGGCTTCAACTACGTGAAGCTGAACCAGCTTGCCGCCACCCCCAGCGTGCGCAGCTTCAGCCTGGCTGCTGGCGCCACCGTCAACTTCGCCGTCACGGCGAATGCAGCCAATGCACGCGCTTCCCAGGGCGACAAGGGCCTGATGCTGCTGCTGAACGAGAACCCGACGAACACCGACGCCGCCGTTCTGCAACTGCTGCCCTGACCGACGGCACCTGAACCCTGAATGAATCTGATCCGGAGAAACCTCATGAAGACCCTCAACGCGCCGCTGGCCGCCATCGCCCTGATGGTCGCCTTCGGCAGTGCACCTGCGCTGGCAGTGCCCCTGTTCAATCTGGAAGGGCAGGTCGTCGGCAATGCGCCCAGCATCGGCACCTCCACCGGTCTTGTCGTCGTCGATGACGGCAGCTTCACCGGCAGCCCGCCCTCGCTGTTCGGTGCCGTGACCCGGCAGATCCTGCTGGACACCCAGGGCGTGTCCGACTTCTCGGGTGTGCTGGGCTTGTACCCGGTGGTCTTTCCTGCCATCCCCGTGGCCGTCAGCAGCTTCCACTACAGCTTCACGGCTGCGGGCACCACGACGTACTCGTTCCAGTACAACCTTCTGAGCAACTTCGAACCCGGCCAGGGCGTCGATTCCTTCGGCGCCAGCCTGATTGGCGGCGGTGCTCCCGCGCTGCTGGCCTATGTCAGCACGGCCACCGTTCCGATGGTGGAGAGCAATTCCGCCTACGGCTGGGAAACGGG
>JBBSCX010000189.1:0-7341 GCA_038249905.1 Burkholderiales bacterium | reverse complement strand
CCAGACCAGCGGCTGGAGCTTGACCGAGCAGGACCCGTACAACAACATCGTGCGCACCACGGTCGAGGCGATGGCAGCGGTGTTCGGTGGCACGCAGAGCCTGCACACCAACAGCTTCGACGAAGCAATCGCGCTGCCCACCGACTTCAGCGCCCGCATCGCGCGCAACACGCAGCTGATCCTGCAGGAAGAGACCCACATCACCAGCGTCGTCGACCCCTGGGCCGGCAGCTACATGATGGAGACGCTGACGCAGCAGATGGCCGAGGCGGCGTGGACGATCATCGAAGAAGTGCAGGCCATGGGCGGCATGACCAAGGCGGTCGACAGCGGCTGGGCGAAATTGAAGATCGAGGCCAGCGCGGCCGAGAAGCAGGCGCGCATCGACAGCGGGCGCGACGTCATCGTCGGCGTCAACAAGTACCGCAGCGGCGTGAAGGACGTGGTCGAGGCGCGCGACATCGACAACGTGGCGGTGCGCGAGGCGCAGGTGGCGCGGCTGCAGCAGATCCGCGCCACGCGCGACGGCGCCAAGGTGCAGGCGCTGCTGGCCGGGTTGACGGAGGCGGCGCGCAGCGGAGCAGGAAATCTGCTGGCCCTGAGCATCGATGCCATGCGCGCCCGTGCCACCGTGGGCGAGGTCAGCGAAGCGCTGGAACAGGTCTACGGCCGCCACCGCGCCGACATCCAGAAGGTGACCGGCGTGTACGCCGCCGCCTACGACAGCGCCGAGGGCTGGGACAAATTGAAGGCCGAGATCGCCGCCTTCGGCGAAGACCAGGGCCGCAGGCCGCGCGTGATGATCTCCAAGCTGGGCCAGGACGGCCACGACCGCGGCGCCAAGGTGGTGGCCACGGCCTTCGCCGACCTGGGCTACGACGTCGACATGGGGCCGCTGTTCCAGACGCCCGAAGAATGTGCCCGCCAGGCGATCGAAAACGACGTGCATGCGGTGGGTGTGTCCACCCTCGCCGCCGGCCACAAGACCCTGGTGCCGGCCATCATTGCCGAGTTGCGCCGGCAGGGCGCCGACGACATCATCGTTTTCGTCGGTGGCGTGATCCCGCAGCAGGATTACGGCTTCCTGTACGACGCTGGCGTCAAGGGCATCTACGGCCCAGGCACGCCGATCCCCGTCAGTGCCAAGGACGTGCTCGAGCAGATCAAGGCCGCCCAAGGCGCCCAAGGCGCCTGACCGCCGCCATGCCTGACGCTGCCGACCAAGCGCTGATCGACGCCGTCTGCGGGCCCGCGGGCCTGTCGCAGCGCCGCGCCGTGGCCAAGGCCATCACATTGCTGGAAAGCACACGCGCCGACCACCGCGCGCGCGCCGACGAACTGCTGAATGCGCTGCTGGCCGCCACTGCGACCGCCACCGCCACCGCCACCGCCGCCGCCATCGCCGACGTCACCGCCGACGCCACCGCCGACGTCACCGCAAACACGGGCCGCACCGTCTTCAGGCTGGGGCTGAGCGGTGTGCCCGGCGTCGGCAAGAGCACCTTCATCGAGGCCCTGGGACTGTTCCTGATCGAGCGCGGCCATCGCGTGGCGGTGCTGGCGGTGGACCCGAGCAGCAGCCTCAGCGGCGGCAGCATCCTGGGCGACAAGACGCGCATGGAACGCCTGTCGGTGGACGAACGCGCCTACATCCGCCCCAGCCCGGCGGCCGGCAATCTGGGCGGGGTGGCCGAGAAGACGCGCGAGGCCATGCGGGTGCTCGAAGCGGCGGGTTTCGATGTCGTCATCGTCGAGACCGTCGGCGTCGGCCAGAGCGAGACGGCCGTGGCCGACATGAGCGACATGTTCGTGCTGCTGCAACTGCCCAATGCCGGCGACGACCTGCAGGCCATAAAGAAGGGCGTGATGGAACTGGCCGATCTCGTCGTCATCAACAAGGCCGACCTCGACGAAGGCGCCGCGATGCGGGCCCAGGGCCAGATCGCCAGCGCGCTGCGCCTGTTCGGCATGCACCGCCACCCTGAGCACATGCACCACGCCGACAGCGTCTGGAGCCCGCAGGTGCTGCGCCTGAGCGCCTGGAAGGGCACGGGCCTGGACGAGTTCTGGGCCGCGGTGCAGCGCTTTCGCAGCCTGCAAACCGACAGCGGCCTGCTGCAGCAGCGGCGCCAGGCGCAAGAACAGGCGTGGATGTGGGACCGCATCCAGGCCGGCCTGCAACAACGCTTCCGCCACCACCCCGCCGTGCGCGCGGCCCTGCCCGCAATCAGCGACGACGTGCGCGCCGGGCGCGTCGCGGCCTCGGTCGCCGCGCGCCGGCTGCTGGACCTGAGCCGCGGCGAAGCGCAGCCGCCGAACCCTTGACGACGAGGACCGTCCCCATGCACGACATCAACCAGCAGCTCGAGACCAAACGCGCCGCCGCGCGCCAGGGCGGCGGCGAAAAGCGCATTGCCGCGCAGCACGCCAAGGGCAAATTGACAGCCCGCGAACGCATCGAACTGCTGCTGGACGAAGGCAGCTTCGAAGAATGGGACATGTTCGTCGAGCACCGCTGCACCGACTTCGGCATGCAGGACCAAAAGGTGCCCGGCGACGGTGTCGTCACCGGCTACGGCATGATCAACGGCCGCCTGGTGTTCGTGTTCAGCCAGGACTTCACCGTCTTCGGCGGCGCGCTGTCCGAGGCCCATGCCGAGAAGATCTGCAAGGTGATGGACCAGGCGATGAAGGTGGGCGCGCCGGTCATCGGACTGAACGACAGCGGCGGCGCGCGCATCCAGGAAGGTGTCGCGTCACTCGGCGGTTATGCCGACGTGTTCCAGCGCAATGTGATGGCCAGTGGCGTGATCCCGCAGATCAGTCTGATCATGGGGCCCTGCGCCGGTGGCGCGGTTTACTCGCCGGCCATGACGGACTTCATCTTCATGGTCAAGGACAGCAGCTACATGTTCGTCACCGGCCCCGAGGTGGTGAAGACCGTCACGCACGAAGAAGTGACGGCCGAACAATTGGGTGGCGCCGCCACCCATACCACGCGCAGCGGCGTTGCCGACCTGGCCTTCGAAAACGATGTCGAGGCGCTGCTGATGCTGCGCCGGTTCTTCAATTACCTGCCGCTGAACAACCGCAGCGGTGTGCCCCAGCGGCCCAGCGGCGATGCGGCCGAACGCCTGGACATGAGTCTGGACACCCTGGTGCCGGCCAACCCGAACCAGCCCTACGACATCAGGGAACTGGTGCTGAAGGTGGTGGACGACGGCGACTTCTTCGAATTGCAGCCCGACTACGCCCGGAACATCGTCATCGGCATGGCGCGCATGGAAGGGCGCACGGTGGGCATCGTCGCCAACAACCCACTGGTGCTGGCCGGCTGCCTGGACATCAAGAGCAGCATCAAGGCGGCGCGCTTCGTGCGCTTCTGCGACGCCTTCAACATCCCCGTCGTCACCTTCGTCGACGTCCCCGGTTTCATGCCCGGCACCAGCCAGGAATATGCCGGCATCATCAAGCACGGCGCCAAATTGCTTTACGCCTATGCCGAATGCACGGTGCCCAAGATCACCGTCATCACGCGCAAGGCCTACGGCGGTGCCTACGACGTGATGAGTTCCAAACACCTGCGTGGCGACGTCAACTACGCCTGGCCGCAGGCCGAGATCGCGGTGATGGGGGCCAAGGGCGCGGTGGAGATCATCTTCCGCGAAGACAAGGGCGACCCGGCCAAGCTGGCCGCGCGCGAGGCCGAATACAAGGCCCGCTTCGCCAACCCCTTTGTCGCCGGCGCACGCGGCTTCATCGACGATGTGATCCAGCCGCACGAGACGCGCAAACGCATTTGCCGGTCGCTGGCGATGCTGAAGGACAAGAAGCTCGAGAACCCGTGGCGCAAGCACGGCAACATTCCGCTGTGAGCTGCTGCGCGACACCCGCAGGCGCCGTGGCATGCGGCTTCCTTACAATCTGGTAAGGCAATCTGGCAGGGTAATTTTTTTGGGAGTCAGCTGCATGTCCACCGCCACGCTCACCAGCAAGGGCCAGATCACCATCCCGGCCGAGGTGCGCCGCGTGCTGAACGTGAAGGCGGGCGACCGCGTGGAGTTCGTGCAGGTCGAGCCCGGACGCTTCGAGCTCATCGCCGCCACGCGCTCGGTGCGTGAGCTGAAAGGAATGTTCGGCAAGCCCGCGCGGACGGTGTCGATCGAGGACATGAACCGCGCCATCGCCGAGCGCGGTGCCCTTGCCGGCCAGCGAACGGGTCGCAGCAAATGATGGGCCTGGACACCAACGTGCTCGCGCGCTATGTCATGCAGGACGACCCGCGCCAGTCGCCCCGGGCCACACGGCTGATCGAGGCGCTGAGCGCCGACGAACCGGGTTTCGTGCCTGTGGTGGCCTTGGTGGAACTGGTGTGGGTACTCACCGGAAGTTATTCCCTTGACCGATCCCAGGTGGCCACGGTGCTCGACACCTTGCTGCGCAGCAAGGAACTGGTGTGCGACCGGGCCGAACTCGTCACGCAGGCGCTGCATCGCTACAGCAATGGCAGCGCAGACTTCGCTGACGCGTTGATCGAGCGCATCGCGTCTGCGGCCGGTTGCACAGCCACCATGACCTTCGATGCCGGTGCGGCGAAGGCGACCTCCATGACCTTGGTGCGCTGAGGTGATGGCTGCCACGGACGGTGTCACAGAGCGAATGGTTCGCCTTGAGATCAACCGCACCGAAACCATTCAGAAGCTGCGGTTGAGCGGCAGACCGGCCCAGCTTGATACGCCGTTTGACGGAGTGATGCGATGTTCGACAAGATCCTGATTGCCAACCGCGGCGAGATCGCCTGCCGCGTCATGCAGACAGCCAAGAGGATGGGCATCGCCACCGTGGCCGTCTACTCCGAGGCCGACAAGGGTGCACGTCATGTGCAACTGGCCGACGAGTCCGTGCTGCTGGGCCCGGCGCCGTCACGCCAGAGTTATCTGGTGGCCGACAAGATCATCGCTGCGGCCAAGGCCACCGGCGCCCAGGCCATCCACCCCGGCTACGGCTTCCTGTCCGAGAACGAGGACTTTGCACGCCGGGTCGAAGAAGAGGGCCTGGTCTTCATCGGCCCCAAGCACCACAGCATTGCGGCCATGGGCGACAAGATCGCCTCGAAGAAGTTGGCGCAGGCCGCCGGTGTCAGCACCATCCCGGGCTGGAACGAGGCCATCGAGAGCGCCGAACGTGCGGTCGAAATCGCGCGCGACATCGGTTACCCGGTGATGATCAAGGCCAGTGCCGGCGGCGGCGGCAAGGGTCTGCGCGTGGCCCATGACGACGCTCAAGCGCTCGAAGGTTTCAGCGCCTGCCGCAACGAAGCGCGCAACAGCTTCGGTGACGACCGTGTCTTCATCGAGAAGTTCGTGCAGAGCCCGCGCCACATCGAGATTCAGGTGCTGGGTGATGCCCATGGTCACACCGTGTATTTGCACGAACGCGAATGCAGCATCCAGCGTCGCCATCAGAAGGTGATCGAAGAAGCCCCCTCGCCCTTCATCAGCGAGGCCACGCGGGCGGCCATGGGCGCGCAGGCCGTGGCATTGGCCAAGGCCGTGAATTACCAGAGCGCGGGCACGGTCGAATTTGTCGTCGGTGCCGACCAGAGCTTCTACTTTCTGGAGATGAACACGCGGCTGCAGGTCGAGCACCCGGTGACCGAATGCATCACCGGCCTGGACCTGGTGGAATGGATGATCCGCATTGCCGCCGGCGAGCCGCTGACGCTGCAGCAGGCCGACATTGCGCGCCAGGGCTGGGCGATGGAATGCCGCATCAACGCCGAAGACCCCTTCCGCGGTTTCCTGCCGTCCACCGGGCGGCTGGTGCGCTACCAGCCGCCCAACGCCGTGCTGCAGCAAGCGCAGCCGACCTTGCAGGGCCCTGCCTATGCCGACGGCAATTTCGGTGGCGTGCGTGTCGACACCGGCGTGGTCGAGGGCGGCGAGATCCCGATGTATTACGACTCGATGATCGCCAAGCTCATCGTGCACGGCCGCGACCGCGATGACGCGATCATGAAGATGCGCGCCGCCCTCAACGCCTTCGTCATCCGCGGCATCGGCAGCAACATTCCGTTCCAGGCGGCGCTGCTGGCGCACCCCGCGTTCGTCAGCGGCGACTTCAACACCGGTTTCATCGCCGAGCACTACGGCCGCGGCTTCAGCAGCGCCGACGTGCCGCACGAGGACCCGCTGTTTCTCGTCGCGCTGGCGGCCTTCGTGCGGCGCAAGGCGCGTGAACGTTCGTCCCACATCAGCGGGCAATTGCCGGGCCACGGCGTCAAACATCTGGCCGACCTGGTGGTGGTGGTGCTGGCGGCCGACGGCACACGCACACACCATCCGGTCAACGTGGCCGAATTCGATGCGGCATCGGGACGCGCCGAGGTGCTCATCGGCGAGCGCCAGTTCGCCATCCAGAGCGCCAGCCGCCTGGGCGCCATCCTGATGACGGGCCTGTGCAACGGCCAGCCCTTCACGGCGCAGGTGGAACGCGGCGGGGCGAAGAACCCGCTGGGCATCCGCGTGGCGCACAACGGCACGCAGATCGAGACCCTGGTGCTGCTGCCGCGCGCCGCCGCGCTGCTGCAGTGGATGCCGCACAAGCCCCCGCCGGACACCAGCCGCTTGCTGCTGTCGCCCATGCCCGGCCTGCTGGTGCAGGTGGTGGTGGTGCCGGGGCAGAAGGTGCAGGCCGGCGAGAAACTGGCCGTGGTCGAGGCCATGAAGATGGAAAACATCCTCATCGCCGCGCAGGACGGCACCGTCGGCGAATTGCTGGCGACGCAGGGCGAGAGCCTGGCCGTCGATCAACCCATCCTCAGCTTCACCTGACGCGACGCCTGAGCGGCAGCACAATCCAATCATGAACCAAACCCTGCTTTCGACCCCCCAGCCCCAGACCCACCAAGTCACTTTGCACCGTCCGTCGCGGCCCGCGCCGAGCGCGCCGAGCGCGCCGCGCGCCTGGTCCCGTGAACAGGTGCTGGCACTGATGGACCGGCCTTTTGTCGACTTGGTCGCACAGGCGCATGCGGTGCATGTCGAGCACTGGCCCGCAGGCGACATCGAACTGGCTTCGCTGCTGTCGGTCAAGACCGGAGGCTGCCCCGAGGACTGCAGCTACTGCCCGCAGTCGGTGCACCACGACACCGGCGTGGACGCGAGCAAATTGATGTCGGTCGATGCCGTGCTGGACGCTGCCCGCGCTGCGCAGGCCGCCGGTGCCACGCGCTTCTGCATGGGCGCGGCCTGGCGCAGCCCGACCGACCGCGACGTCGACAAGGTGGCCGAACTGGTGCGCGGGGTGCGTGACCTGGGCCTGCAGACCTGCGCCACGCTG
>JBBSCX010000188.1:0-7346 GCA_038249905.1 Burkholderiales bacterium | reverse complement strand
CGCGCCCACACCACGAGTTACGTCACCGAGATGCAGGCCCTGCTGCTGGCGGTGCAGGACGGCAGCGACACCGCGCCCCGGGCGCTGGACCCCGACACCTACGCCTGCGCCGCCACCTTGCAGGCCGCGCTGCGCGCCGCGGGTGCGGCCGTGGCGGCCACCGACGCCGTCATTGCCGGCGCGGTGCGCAACGCCTTCTGCGCCGTGCGCCCGCCCGGCCACCACGCCACGCGGGCCCAGGCCATGGGCTTCTGCTTCTTCAACAATGTGGCAGTGGCGGCGCGGCATGCGCTGGACGTGCACGGCCTGCAGCGGGTGGCCGTGATCGACTTCGACGTGCACCACGGCAACGGCACCGAAGACATCGTCGCCGGCGACGAGCGCATCTTCATGGCCAGCATCTTCCAGCACCCGCTGTACCCGTACAGCGGCGCGGTGCCGATGGGCACCAACATGTGCAACATCCCGCTGCCGCCCTACAGCCGCGGGCCGCAGGTGCGCCAGGCGATCGAGCAGCAGTGGCTGCCGGCGCTCGAGGACTTCCGCCCCGAGATGATCTTCATCAGCGCCGGCTTCGACGCCCATCGCGAAGACGAGCTGGGGCAGATGGGCCTGGTCGAGGACGACTACGCCTGGATGACGCGGCAACTGGTGGATGTCGCCGCCCGGCATGCGCAGGGTCGCATCGTGTCCTGCCTGGAAGGCGGCTATGCGCTGGGTGCGCTGGCCCGCAGCGTGGCCGCGCACCTGCGGGTGCTGGCCGACCTCGACTGATGCCGGGGCCTGAGTGGCCGGAGCGGCCTGAAGGGCCTGAAGGGCCTGATCGGCCAAGGCGGCCTGAGGGGCCTTGCCATGGCTGAGACGCCGGTGGCCGAGGGACTGCTGGCCCAGGGGCTGCCGCACTTCGCCGCGGCCCTGTTGTCGCGCGAATCGCTGATCGAGGGCGGCGTGCTGGTCGCCTGCCTGCTGCTCGCCTGGCTGATCGTGCGGCTGCTGCGCGGGCCCGAGGTGGTGCGCGGCTCGATCTGGTTCGGCCGCGTCATCTTCGACGGCGTGCTGTTCCCGGTGCTGGCGCTGCTGCTGGCGCTGGCCGCACGCTGGGGCCTGAGCAACCTGATCCCCATCACCGTGTTCAAGCTGGTGGTGCCGATCTTGTTGTCGCTGCTGGTCATCCGGCTGACGGTGCGGGTGCTGCGCCGGGCCTTGCCCGAGTCGCATGCGATGCGCGTCGTCGAGCGCAGCGTGTCGTGGCTGGCTTGGCTGACCGTGGTGCTGTGGCTGACGGGCTTGCTGCCGCTGTTGCTGGCCGAACTGGATACCGTCACCTGGACGCTCGGCGGCACGAAGGTGTCGGTGCGCGATCTGCTGGAAGGTGCCATCGCCGCGGTGCTGGTGATGGTGCTGGCGCTGTGGCTGAGCGCGACCCTGGAAGCGCAGCTGCTGAAGAACGCCACCAGCAACCTGTCGATGCGCAAGATCGCGGCCAACCTGATGCGCGTGGTGCTGGTGTTCGTGGGCTTGATGATCGCGCTGTCGGCGGCCGGCATCGACCTGACGGCGCTGGGCGTGCTGGGCGGTGCGATCGGTGTGGGCATCGGCTTCGGCCTGCAGAAGCTGGCCGCCAACTACGTCAGCGGCTTCGTCATCCTGGCCGAGAACAGCATGCGCATCGGCGATGTCGTGAAGGTCGATACCTTCGAGGGCCGCATCACCGACATCAGTACCCGCTACACCGTGCTGCGCGCTTTCGACGGTCGCGAGTCGCTGGTGCCCAACGAGATGATGATCACGCAGCGGGTCGAGAACCTGTCGCTGGCCGACCCGCGCGTGATGCTCAACAGCATCGTGCAGGTGGCCTATGGCACCGACATCGAGGCCCTGATCCCGCAGTTGGTCGACGCCATGAAGGCGGTGCCGCGGGTGCTGCAGGACCCGGGCCCCGGCGTCGGCCTGCGCGCCTTCGCCGACAACGGGCTGGAGCTGATCCTGGTGTTCTGGATCAGCGACCCGACCGGCGGCCTGGGCAATGTGCGCAGTGACATCAACCGGGCGGTGCTGATCAAGCTGAACCAGCTGGGTATCGAGATCCCGTTCCCGCAGCGTGTGGTGCATGCGGCGCCGGGGGCGACCGCTGCTGCCGCTGCTGCCGCGCCGGGGTCGCCCGCGCCTGCCGCACCCGAAAAGCCAGCGCATGAAGGGCCACCGAGTGAAGCACAGGACTGAGCCCCGCGCGCGCCCCGCTGGGCGTCGCCTGCGCGACGGCGCCCGCGCCTGGGCGCTGGTGTGGGGCCTGGCGCTGGCGTTGCTGGCGGCCCAGATGCTGGGGCTGGCGCACCGCGTGACCCACGGCGGGCCGGCCGATCACGGTCCGGCCCCCAGTACCTTCAGCACCTTCAGCGCCGTCAGTGCCGTCAGCACCGTCAGTTCCGTCAGTGCCGTCAGCGCCGAAAGCGCCGAAAGCGCCCACCGCCATGGCCTGTTCGACGGCCATGCGCCCGGTGACGCCGAATGCCGTCTGCTGGATGCGCTGTGCGCCGATGGCACCACCCCGGTCGCGGTGGCCGCCTTGCCACCCCGGCCATCGACCGAGGCCCCGGCCACAGCCCAGGGGCCTGCGGCGCCGCGACACCCGGTCGCGGCCTATCTCGCCCGCGCACCCCCTGCGCTCGAGCGCAACAGCGCGCCAAGGCTCCTGCGGGGCTGAGCGCGCTGCCGCTGCGGTCGTGAGCGCCCGCAGCACCCCCATTCACACCCCGTCCGAGCACCGGCCCTGCGCCGCGTGAGCCCGCGGTCCCGGCTTGGCGCCGGGCCACGGCTTGTGCGCCGCGCCTGGCTGGCGTGCGGACCCCATGCACCACGCGTTGCACACGCCGGCACCGCCACGCCCGGCACCTGTGCAGCGCCTGTCCAGGACCCTTCCCATGTCACCCGAAATCCGTTCGATCCCCCGATCCTTTCGCCCGGCACCACCGGCGCGCCGCACGGCCATCGCCGTGGCCCTGACCGCCGCCTGCGGCAGCGGCTGGGCGCAGGCGCCCACGGCTGGCTCGCCCACGGCGCCCAGCGCTGCCGTGACGACACCGACCACCACCGCCACTGTCAACGGCACCACCACCATCGTCATCACCGGCAACCCACTGGGCCGCGACACCGGTGTACAGCCGGTCAGCGTGCTGGCCGGCGACGATTTGGTGCGCCGCCGCGGCAGCACCCTGGGCGAGACCCTGGACGGCCTGCCCGGCGTCAGTGCCAGCGGCTTCGGCCCCCACAGCAGCCGGCCGGTCATCCGCGGCCTGGACGGCGACCGCATCCGCGTGCTCGACAACGGTGGCGCGTCCACCGATGCCTCGGCCCTGAGCTTCGACCACGCGGTCGCCATCGACCCGCTGGTGATCGAGCGCGCCGAGGTATTGCGCGGTCCGGCGGCGCTGCTGTACGGGGGCAGCGCCACGGGTGGTGTCGTCAACCTGATCGACAACCGCATCCCGCGCCTGCGCCCCGACGGCCTGGGTGGGCGGGTGGAACTGCGCGGCGGTGGCGGCGCCGGCGAACGTGCCGTCGGCGCGGTGCTGGAAGGGGGCGCCGGCGCCTGGGCCTGGCATGCCGACGCCTTCGGCCGCCGCAGTTCCGACCTGCGCGTGCCCGCCTACACGCCAGTGGCGGATGGCGAAGCGCTGCCGGTGTCGCGCCGCGTGCGCAACAGCGCCGCGCAGGCCGAGGGCGGCGCCATCGGCACCGGCTGGGTCGGCAGCCAGGGGCACCTGGGCATCGCGGTGGACACCTACCGCAACGACTACGGCATCACTGTCGAGCCCGACGTGCTGATCCGCATGCAGCGCGACCGGGTCGCGCTGGGCGGCCAGTGGCGGGTGCCGATGGGGCCGTTCTCTCAGGTGTCGGTGCAGGCCAGCCAGACCCGTTATCGCCATGACGAGGTGGAAGGCACGGGCGAGGTCGGCACCGCCTTCCGCGGCGATGGCCACGAGGCGCGCGCCGAGTTGCGCCATCTGCCGATCAAGGCCCTGGGCGGGCTCGAGGGTGTGGTCGGCGTGCAGACCGAGGACCTGGACTTCTCGGCCCGCGGGGAAGAGGCCTTCGTGCCCGGCACGCACACGCGCAGCAGCGCCATCTTCCTGTTCGAGGAGTTGCCGCTGGGTGCGCTGCGGCTCAGCGCCGGCCTGCGCCGCGAGCAGGTGCGCGTGGCGTCCGACGGCGACGAGCCCGGTGCCGAAGAGGCGCGCTACGGCGCGCCCGCCGAGCGCCGCTTCACGCCCGGCAGCGTCGCGCTGGGGGCGGTCTGGTCGCTGGGTGGCGCGGGCCGTGTGGGGGGCGAGGGCGCGCCAGGCACGGGCTGGTCGCTGACGGCCCACCTGTCGCGCACCGAACGTGCACCCACCTACTACGAGCTGTACGCCAACGGTGTGCACCTGGCCACCGCCGCCTACGAGCGCGGCGACCCGGGTCTGAGCGTCGAGCGCAGCCGCCACCTGGAATTGGGCCTGGCCTGGGCCGCACCCGGTGGCCACAGCCTGAAGGCCAGCGTGTTCCGCACCAACTTCAGCCGCTTCATCTCGCTGGACGCGACCGGCAATCGCATCGAGTTCGAAGACCACCATGGCGAGCAGGCGCACGACGACGAGGACCACGACGACGAGGCACATGACGACGAGGCCGAGACCGTGCCCGAGTACCGCTTCAACGCCGTGCGTGCGCGCCTGCAGGGGGTGGAAATCGAGGGCCGCACGACGCTGCTGCGCCAGCCCTTCACGCTGGCCCTGGCCGGTGGCGTCGACTGGGTGCATGCGCAAAACCTGGATCGCAACGAGCCGCTGCCGCGCATCGCGCCGCGGCGCATCCGCATCGGGCTGGAACTGCAGCAGGGCGACTGGCAAGGCGCGCTGACACTGCGGCAGACGGCGCGTCAGCTGCGTGTGCCCGGCACCGACACGTCGACGCAGGGCCATGTGCTGATCGACCTGTCCGCCAGTTGGCGACAGCGCCTGGGCGGTGCCGACGCGCTGTGGTTCGTGCGCCTGGCCAATGCCGGCGACCGCCTGGCCTTCAATGCCGCGGCCGTGGCCACGGTGCGGGGCCTGTCGCCGGCCGCGGGGCGCGCGCTGTCGGCGGGGGTGCAGATGCGGTTCTAGCGGCGGGGCCTGGCCCGGCACGGCCGGCGCAGCGTCGGCGCAGGGTCGGGCCAGGGCGGTGCAAGTGTCGGCATCGATGTCGGCGTCGATGTCGGCGTCAGTGTCGGCGTCAGTGTGGCGCCCGTGTCGGCGTCAGTGTCTTGGGGGCCCGTACACTCATTTGTGTATGAGTCCCCGTCCCGCTGCCGACCTTCCCGAACCATCTCGCCGTGCCGACCCGGGCCGCTTTGCCGACACCGCCGAGTTGCAGCGCGAACGCGATCGCGCGGCCCAGGTGGCGCGCGACCGCAGCGCCTTCATCGGCCGCCTCGGGCACGAACTGCGGGTGCCGCTGGCCTCGCTGCTGAGCTTTGCCCGCCTGCTCGAGGACGACGGCGTCGAGCCGCTGTCGCCGCGCCAGCGCGCCCGTGTGGCGCGCATCTCAGTGGCCGGCGAACGCATGCAGCAACTGCTGGAGCAGATGCAGGACCTGGCGCGGCTGGACGCGCCGGTGCCTGCGCTCGCGCCCCCACCCGTGCCTGTGGCCGAGTTGCTGCGTGCGGCCCAGGCCGGGCTGGCCTCGGTGGCACCCGAGGCGACAACCGCTGCGGGCGCGGTGCTGCGCTGGCCTGCACCGCAACAGGTGTCGGGCCGCTGGCAGGTGCGGGGCGAACGTGGGCTGTTGTTGAAGGCGCTGCATTTGGTGCTGCAACACGCCCTGGGCAGTGCGCCGACAGGCGCCACGGTGACCGTCATGGTCGAGCCGCCGACCGGCGTCGACATCGAGACCGAGCCGCAGTTGATGCTGGCCGTGCGTGTGCCCAGCGGCGAGGGCGGTCCGCCGCAGCCGACCTTGTTCGATCTCGCGGCGCCGGACGACGCAGCGGCCGATCCCGCGTCCGCGCTCGGTGCCGGCCCCGACCGGGACGGCGACCGTGACCGTGACCGTGACCGTGACGGCGGCGGCCGGCCATCGGGACTGCCGAGCCCGCCGAGCCTGGCGGCCCCGACCTTGGGCCTGCAGCTGGCGCAGCAACTGCTGCAGTCCCTGGGCGGCCACCTGGCGTGCCTGGACGAGCCCGGGGCCACGCTGCACCTGATCCAGTTGCCGGCCACATCCGAGGCGCCGGCCGCCACGTCGGCGCCGCTGCATGTGCTGTGCGTGGAGGACAACGCCGTCAACCTGCTGCTGGTGCGCGAGCTGTTCGCGTTGCGCCCGGCCTTGCGCCTGAGCACCGCGGTCGACGGCCAGGGCGGCATCGCCGCGGCCTGTGCCGACCCGCCCGATCTGCTGCTGCTGGACCTGCAACTGCCCGACATGCATGGCGTGCAGGTCATGCAGCGCCTGCGTGACGAGCCGGCACTGCAGCGCTGCCGCATGGTCGCCGTGTCGGCCGACGCCATGCCCGAGCATGTCGCCTGGGCGCGGGCCCAGGGCTTCGACGACTACTGGACCAAACCCTTGCAGTTCGACCAGTTCCTGGCCCGCCTGGATGCGTTGGCGTCCAGTCACGCGGCAGCTGCCCGGGCCGGCTGAGTGCCCCGTGCGCCGACCGGGCGCGGCACCCCGAGGGCTGGGGTGGTGCCGTCTCAGGGCGCCAGACGTTCGCGCAACCAGCCGCCCTGGCCGTCGCGCCGGTACTGCAGCCGGTCGTGCAGCCGGCTCTTGCGGCCCTGCCAGAACTCCCAGCGTTCGGGCGCCAGGCGGTAGCCACCCCAGTGCGGCGGGCGCGGCGGGTGCAGGCCGTGGCGCGCGGCGGCCCTGGCGACATTGGCCACCAGCACCGCCCGCGAGGAAATGACCTCGCTCTGCGGCGAAGCCCAGGCGCCCAGGCGCGAATCGAGCGGCCGGCTGGTGAAGTAGGCGTCGGACTCGGACTCGTCCACCCGCGTCACCGGGCCCTCGATGCGCACCACCCGTTCCAGCTCGACCCAGTGGAACTGCAGCGCGGCATGCGGGTGCAAGGCCAGTTCACGCCCCTTGCGGCTGTCGTAATTGGTGTACCAGACGATGCCGCGGGCATCGAAGCCCTTGATCAGCACCACCCGCGTGGACGGCTGGCCGTCGGCGCCGACGGTGGCCAGCGTCATGGCGTTCGGCTCGGGCAGCTGCGCCTTCAGCGCCTGGTCGAGCCAGTGACTGAACTGCTGCAGCGGTTCGCCGGCCGAGGCCGCCTCGTCGAGTTCGTCACGTTCGTAGCTCTTGCGCAGGTCGGCGAT
>JBBSCX010000187.1:0-7366 GCA_038249905.1 Burkholderiales bacterium | reverse complement strand
GGACCCGGTCGGGGTCCGGCTGAGGGGTTTGCGCCGGCTGGGAGAGATGCCCATCAGCGCCAGACCTGTCAAAGGTATCGCCATCAGAGACATTGCCATCAGAGACAGCAACATCAGAGACAGCGCCATCAAAGACAGCCCCGGCCCCCCCATGTCCCGCGCAAAGCAGCGTGGCTTGCGCCGCCAGACCCTGCAGCGGAAGGGCAAGCAGCAGCAGTACACAGGTCAGGACGCGCAGCACCCGGCTCATGCCGACAGTCTAGTCCACCCCGTAATTGCCTGGCTGCTGTGCCGTGCCCACGGGCTGTACCGCACTCAGACGCCGCTGCGAACCAGGGGCGCGCGCAGCGCCTCGCGCAGCGTGTCGGCGCTGTCCACCAAATGGGCACGGGTCTCGGCGTCGAGGCTGCCGCGGCGGCGCTCGGCCGTGTCCAGGCGAGCCTGGAGCGCTCGCGCTTGCTGGCGCATCAGACCGCGCACGTCGGCGCGGCCGCCGGGGGTGGGGCGCAGCAGGGCCACGGCGAGCCGGTTGACGTGGTCGCGCTGCAATTCGCGCCGCAGCGGTGCGATGGTGCCGACGCGGTCGAGCTCGGCCCAGACCTCCTTGGTCAGCCGCGCGTGCACCTCGGACAGGCCGAAGGCCTGCTGCGGGCGGTCCACCTTGGTCGCGCTGTCCAGCAGCCGCACCGCCAGCGCGTCGCTCATCAGGAAGTTCAGCACCGCCCGCTGCAAGCCGATCAAGCGCTGCGCCAGCAGGTAGTCCGGCGGCTGGAAGGGACCGCCCGACCAGTCCAGGTAGTCGGGCGCCAGGCGGCGCTGCAGCGCCGGGCTCAGCGACAGGCTGTCGCTGGAAAGCACGAAGCCGGCCATCAGGTCCAGTGCCTGGCGCTGCACCTGGGCATCCACCGGCGCCAGCGGGTCGCGACCGCTGCCCGGGAAGTCGCGCAGCGTGCGCACGCCGCCGAACTGCCGCGCCAGCACGCCCAGCGCCCGTGCGGCGTCGTTGAGCGCGAAGTCCAGCGAACGACGCAGCACGGCGTAGTCGCGCTGCGGCGACAGCTCGCGCGTTTCCTGGCGTTTGAACAGGTCACGCGCGATCGCCAGGCGCTTGGCCGCAAAGGCGACGGGGTCGCTGCCCAGGTCGAGCTGCAGGGTCTCGGGGTCCAGGCCCAGGGCGTTGTCCTCGTCGGTGCCGTAGGCGAGTTGCGGCTCGCTGCTGCGAGCGGCGATGCGCAGCAGCATCTCGGTCTCGGTCTCGGTCTCCAGCGCCACGGCCGGTGCCGGCAGAGGCACGGATGCGGCCGTCTGCGCAGGTGTTGTTGCAGATGCAGGCTCCGATGCAGGTGCAGGTGCAGCTGCCGGTGCAGGTGCCACTGCAGCGGGTTCGAGCGCGGCCAGTGTGGCCGGCGCGGGCGTCGAGGCCGGCGCAGCCGGCAAGGCTGGCGCAGAAGCGGCGCCATCGGGCATGACCAAGGACGGCGCGGATACCGCTTCCGCCGGGACCGCCGCTGCGGCCTGCCTGACACTTTGGGCCGGGGCCGGGGCCGGGGCCGGGGCCGGGGCCGGGGCCGCAGCCGCAGCCGCAGCCGCCGCCGCCGCCGCCAGTGCTGCCGGGGCGGGCCGGTAGGCGTACTCGATGGCCCAGAAGTCGTAGGGGCCCAGAGCGGTCTGGAAGGGTGCGCCCGCACGTTCGCCCGGCCGCGGCAGGTTGACCGCGTTGTATTCCATCACCGACCCGGTGGTGCCGTTGACACGCGTGAATTCGGGGTCCGACAGCTGCGCCTCGGTGTAGATGCGTGAGGCGCGGAAGTTATGCCGCAAGCCGAGCGTGTGCCCGACCTCGTGCATGATGGTTTCCTTGATGTAGTCGAGCACGAAGCGCTGCGCCTGAGGGCTGTCGGGTTCGATCTCGCCACGGGCATGCATCACGTCCAGGGCATAGCCGGCCTGTTCTGCGGCCAGTTGTCCATGCTGGCACCACAGGTGGGCATTGGCGCGAGCGCTGCCGAATGCGCTGGACAACGGCACGGGCCGCCCCTCGGCGTCCATGGCTGGCAGCCCGGGCAGGGTGTAGGGGTTGGCAAAGGACGATGCGACCGTGCCCGGCATCGCGGCGGTGGCCTGCGGCGGCAGCACCTGGGTGCGCAAGCTGCGCATGTTGCGGGCCGTCAGGCCCTCGAAGGCGATGTCGGCGTCGAGGATCTCGCCGCTGCGCGGGTCCACGTGGCTGGGGCCGATGGCGCCGAAGGTGGGCTCGGCATTGAGCATCCAGCGCACCGAGGCGACGCCGAAATCCAGCGTGTCGAAAGGGGCATCGTCGGCCTGCTGCTGCACGACGATGGCGTCCTTGAAGCCGAGCGGCTCGAAGGCCTTGTTCCATTCCAGGATCGCTTCCCTGACCGTGTCGCGATAAGCCAGCGGCACGTTGCGGTCGATCCAGTAGGTGATGGGCTTGACCGGCACGGACAGGGCCGCTGCAGGGTCCTTCTTCTCCAGCCGCCAGCGCTGCACGACGCGCTGCCGCGGCGAGGCCCGAAGGTCGGAGCCGAAGTCCAGCCGCGTGGTCGAGAACAGGCCCACGCGCGGGTCGGCCTTGCGTGCCACCATCGGCGCGGCCGGCAGCGGGGCCAGGCTGTAGTTCAGGCTCACCAGCATGCTGCGCGCGTCGGGCAGGTAACCCGGGATGGTCGGCATAGGCGCGCCGGGCGGGCCGCCGTAGCCTGGCACCGAGATGTTGCCGGTGAAGAAGTGCAGCTGCGCTTCCATCACATTGGCCTGTTCGGTGCCGCGCACGGCCGTGAAGACGCTGTTGCCGCGGTCCTGCGCATAGCCCTGGCGAAACCCGCGCTGCAACATCATGCCGATGCCCAGCATGTCGCTGAGAAACAGCGCATTGGCCTCCACCAGCACGCTCTTGCGGTCGGGGTGGGGCAGGCTGGCGACTGGCGTTGCGCCCAGCAGGCTGGCGGAATAGGCGTCGGCCACGGCGCGTGCCTCGGGCGTGCCGGGCACGGCAAAGGCATCGGTGTTGCGCGCCTGCAGGCGCACCGTGTTGTGCACGCGCACGAACTCGACGATCTGCACGCCGCCAGTGCCATTGATCGGGAAGGCCATCAGTCCGCCCAGCACCCAGGCCTCGCCGATGCCGGCCTTGATCTTGGGCGAGAACAGGAAGGGCTGCCCCAGTTGCGCCGGCAGCAGTTCGATCCAGACCTTGTCGTCCTTCTGCCACATGGTCAGCGGGCCATCGATACGGCGCGCTTCGCGGATGACGGTGGCAAAGGGTGGCGGGCCGGGGGGGGCGGGCTGGGCGCCGCCCGGGACGCCGGGTGCAGCCGCGACCGCCCCTGGTGGACCCAGGACCCCCGCCGCCTTCGGGCTGGACCGGCTGCCAGGCGGTGCTGTTCCTGGCGGGGGGGTGGCCGCTGCCGCGTCGGGAACGGCACCCGGAACAGCGCCATGAAAGACGGCTGCGGCACCGCTGCTGTCCGCGGGCGTGGTGGTGGCGGACTTGGTGGGTGCGGACGCCGGCGCGGTTGCGCAGCCGGCCATCAAGGCCACCAGGCCCAACCACAGCGGCGTGCGCTGCGGCAGTCGGCGGGTGTGTGACGCGACGGGCTGGCGCATGGGCGGGTTCCGGTGTGCGACGCAGGGCTTGCGCCGCTCAAAACCATTGTGGGCCAAAGGCCCTGGCCGCGTGATGCGCCCCACCCATGGCCCGCTGGGCCATGGGATCGGCATCCCCCCGGAGCGTGAAGGATGCCGCAGTCGGGGCGCCCGCCACGTCCCCGGCTGGCCGGTTACTGGATCGGCTTGAAGCGCACCCGCTTCGGCCGCGCGCCTTCTTCGCCCAGGCGCTTTTTCTTGTCGGCTTCGTATTCCTGGTAGTTGCCGGCGAAGAAGAACCACTGGCTGTCGCCTTCGCAGGCCAGGATGTGGGTGCAGATGCGGTCCAGGAACCAGCGGTCGTGGCTGATGACCATGGCGCTGCCGGCAAATTCGAGCAGCGCCTCTTCGAGCGCCCGCAATGTCTCGACGTCGAGGTCGTTGGACGGCTCGTCCAGCATCAGCACATTGCCGCCCTGGGCCAGGGTCTTGGCCAGGTGCAGACGGCCGCGTTCACCGCCCGACAGGCTGCCCACCAGCTTCTGCTGGTCGTTGCCCTTGAAGTTGAATCGGCCCAGATAGGCGCGGCTGGGCATCACGAACTTGCCGACGATGATGTTGTCCAGACCACCGGAAATGTCCTGCCACACGGTCTTCTCGTCGGCCAGGCTCTGCCGGCTCTGGTCGACGAAGGCCAGCCGCGCCGTCTTGCCGATGATGACCTCGCCCGAATCGGGCTTCTGCTCGCCTTGCAGCATGCGGAACAGCGTGGACTTGCCCGCGCCGTTGGGGCCGATGATGCCCACGATGGCGCCGGCCGGCACCTTGAAACTGAGTTTGTCGATCAGCAGCCGGTCGCCGAAGCTCTTGCTGACGTTGTTGAACTCGATCACCTCGTTGCCCAGGCGTTCGGCCACGGGGATGAAGATCTCGTTGGTCTCGTTGCGCTTCTGGTATTCGACGTCGCTCAGTTCCTCGAAGCGCGCCAGGCGGGCCTTGCTCTTGGTTTGCCGCGCCTTGGCGTTGGAGCGCACCCACTTCAGCTCCTCCTTCATCGCCTTCATGCGCGCGTCTTCGGTCTTCTGCTCGACCTCCAGGCGCTTTTCCTTCTGCTCCAGCCAGTCGCTGTAATTGCCCTTCCACGGGATGCCCTGGCCACGGTCCAGCTCCAGGATCCATTCGGCCGCGTTGTCCAGGAAATATCGGTCGTGGGTGATGGCCACCACCGTGCCGCTGAAGCGCTGCAAGAAGTGCTCCAGCCATTCGACGCTCTCGGCGTCCAGGTGGTTGGTGGGCTCGTCGAGCAGCAGCATGTCGGGCTTGCTCAGCAGCAGCCGGCACAGCGCGACGCGGCGCTTCTCGCCGCCGGAGAGCACGCCGATCTTGGCGTCCCAGGGCGGCAGGCGCAGCGCGTCGGCGGCCAGTTCCAGCTGCAGGTCGGTGTTCTCGCTGCCGGCCGCGGCGATGATGGCTTCGAGCTCGGCCTGTTCGGCGGCCAGCTTGTCGAAGTCGGCGTTCTCGTCGGCGTACTCGGCATACACCTCGTCCAGCCGCTTCTTCGCCGCCAGCACGCCGCCGATGCCCTGCTCGACGCACTCACGCACAGTGTCGTCGGCCGGCAGCAGCGGCTCCTGCGGCAGGTAACCGATCTTCAGGCCGGGCATCGGCACGGCCTCGCCTTCGAATTCCTTGTCCACGCCGGCCATGATCTTCAGCAGCGTGCTCTTGCCGCTGCCGTTGACGCCCAGCACGCCGATCTTGGCGCCAGGGAAGAAGGACAGGCTGACGCCCTTCAGGATCTGCCGCTTCGGCGGCACGACTTTGCCGAGGCGGTTCATGGTGAAGACGTACTGGGCCATGGGGACGGGGACCTTTCGATTGCGATGCAGATGGCGCCCGCTGGGGCGCAGTTCAACCTTCTATTGTCACGGTTTGTCGGTGGCGGCCTTGCATTCGGCGCTGTTGCCCGAAAATGCGGTCTCTTGTCCTCCCCCGAACAGGACCGTCGACCATGAACAACAACTCCATTGCCACTCTCGAAGCCGATGCAGGCCTCGTGCGCCTGACGCACATCGTGTACGGACTGCACGCGCTGGGTCTGGCCCTGGGGGCCTTCGGTGCGGCCACCGTCGTCGGGTCCTTCCTGCTGGGCTGGCCGTCGATCATCGCCGTCATCATCAACTACGTGAAACGCAGCGAGGTGCGCGGCACCTGGCTCGAGAGCCACTTCACCTGGCAGATCCGCACCTTCTGGTTTGCCGCGCTGTGGGTGCTGGTGGTGGGGCTGGTTTCGCTGCCCCTGACCGCCGTGCTGATCGGTTTTGCCACCTGGGGCGTCGGGCTGTTTGCGCTGGGTGTGTGGGCGATCTACCGAATTGCACGGGGCTGGTTGCGCTTGAATGCGCATCAGCCGATGCCTGCCGCCTAGAATGCGTGCATCGCCCCGGCATCCAGTCATCGGGGCGGCGTCGGTTCTCGACACACGTTCTTCCGCTTCGCACCTACCCGACTGGTGCACCCGCAACGGGTGACAGCAGGCTGCGAGCACCAGGCCGTACATACGGCCCCATCCCATGCATTTCAATGAACTCGGCCTGGCCGAGCCGCTGTTGCGCGCCGTCGCTGAACAGGGCTACGACACACCCACCCCCATCCAGGCACAAGCCATCCCGGCCGTACTGTCGGGCGTGGACGTGCTGGGCGGTGCCCAGACCGGCACCGGCAAGACCGCAGGCTTCACCCTGCCCATGCTGCACCGCCTGGCGGCGCAGCCGGCGAAGAAAGACGCCCGCGGCCGCGTCGCCATCCGCTGCCTGATCCTGACGCCCACGCGCGAACTCGCCGCGCAGGTCGAAGAAAGCGTGCGCATCTACGGCAAGTACCTGCCGCTGACGAGCATGGTGATGTTCGGCGGTGTGGGCATGCAGCCCCAGGTGGACCGCCTGCGCAAGGGCGTGGACATCCTGGTGGCGACACCCGGCCGCCTGCTCGACCACCACCAGCAGCGCACGCTGGACCTGTCCAGCGTCGAAATCTTCGTGCTCGACGAGGCCGACCGCATGCTGGACATGGGCTTCATCCACGACATCAAGAAGGTGCTGGCGGTGTTGCCGGCGAAGAAGCAGAGCCTGCTCTTTTCGGCCACCTTCAGCGACGAGATCAAGGCCCTGGCCGACAAATTGCTGAACGCGCCGGTGCTGATCGAGGTGGCTCGGCGCAATCAAACGGCCGAGAACATCGCGCAGAAATTGCACCCGGTGGGCCGCGAGCGCAAGAAGGACCTGCTGGCACATCTGATCAAGCAGGGCGACTGGCACCAGGTGCTGGTGTTCACGCGCATGAAGCACGGCGCCAACCGGCTGACCGATTTCCTCAACGACGAGGGCATCAGCGCCATGGCCATCCACGGCAACAAGAGCCAGGGTGCGCGCACCAAGGCCCTGGCCGACTTCAAGGCCGGTGAATTGCAGGTGCTGGTGGCCACCGACATCGCCGCGCGCGGCATCGACATCGACCAATTGCCGCACGTCGTCAACTTCGAGTTGCCGAATGTGCCCGAGGACTATGTGCACCGCATCGGCCGCACCGGCCGTGCCGGCGCGCAGGGCGAGGCGATCTCGCTGATGTGCGTGGACGAAGAGATCTTCGTGCGTGACATCGAGCGCCTGATCAAGCACCCGATCCCGCGCGAGACCGTGCCTGGCTTCGAGCCGCCGGCCGGCGAGAAGGCCGAGCCCATCGTGCTGGGCCGCATGACGAT
>JBBSCX010000186.1:0-7381 GCA_038249905.1 Burkholderiales bacterium | reverse complement strand
CCAGCGAGGGGTCGCGCGACAGGTACAGGCGGTCGGACCAGTAGGCCTCGCGCGTGGCGCGTGTGCCCTGGTTCAGCACATCGAAGCTGATCGTGATGGTCTGCCCCGACAGCAAGGGGCCGGCCGGCAGCACCAGGTTGTCGATCACCAGATCGGGCTCGCGGTAGATGACGGCAATGTCGCCGCGCCCGATGTTGTTGGTTTGTGCCGCGTCCTCGTACACGCGGGTGCCGTAGAGGCCGCGCGAAGGGTCGTTGTCCCCGCTGCGCGCCTCGGCACTCAGGTCGGGCGCGTTTTGGGTGGTGTCGTCGGTGACGACGTAAATGAAGTATGGGCCGTCCAACCCGGCCGGCAATGTGAATTCGCCCGATGACGTGTAGCTCGCGCCTGTTGCCAGGCCCCCGGTGTTGGCATGTGCCACCGCGCCCAACTGGGTGGCGCGGCTGCGGATGAAGATCGGGTCGGGCGAGACCCACACCGTGTCCAGCCAGGTGCGCGTGCCACTCCAGACGGCAGCGCCGAAGTTTTGCACCGTCCAGCTGAGCACCGCCTTCTCGCCCGAGAAGTTCTGCGCCGGGGCATTGACAGCCACCACCTGCAGGGCGGCCGCCCGGTCATCGACCAGCGACGCCACCGTGCGCAGGTTGTTGGTCTCGAGGGTCTCGATGACGCTGCTGAAGCCCGAGGGCCAGGTGTAGTCGGCCAGCACCGTGACAAACAGGCCCTGCGCTGCCGGCGACAGGTTGAAGCTGCGCGTCAGCGTGTACAGACCCAGGGAGTCGAGCTCGCTGCCGCGCTCCGCCTGGCCCAGGAACCAGACGTTGGCGCCGCTGGCGCGCCAGTCGGGTGTGGTGTGCAGGATGATGCTGTCCATCCAGCTGCCTGCCGCCCGGCCTTCACCCAGGTTGGACACCGTCCAGGTGACGCTGAAGGGCCCGTCGACCGAACCCGGCGCACTGGTCGACACGGCAGTCACCTGCAGGTCGGGCCGTGGCGGCACCGGCGTGCCGATGATGTCGATCACCCGGCCCTTGTAATTGTTGTTGTCGAACTCGTTGGGGTCGTCGGGGTTGAGGTTGCTGGCCAGCGTGTCTTCCAGCACCGCATCGAAGGCATCGGCCCAGGGCACGACGTACCAGATGCCGGAGTCGATCTGCGCCGGGATGCGCACCCGCGCCGTCATGTCGTAGCCCTCGCCCACCGCCAGCGCGCCGTTGTGGGCAAAGCTGCCCAGCAGGATGCCGCCATTGCCGCCCGGGTTGGGGCGCGTGGGGTCGCGGGTCAGCCAGACGGTGTCGGTCCAGGCGGGGCGGTTGGTGGTGTCGCTGCCGCGGTTGGTGACCGTCCAGCGCACCTCGATCTCGCTGCCGTATACCGCCTGCCCCGGCGCCACGACGCCGCCGGTGACGAGGTCGGCAAGCGGCTGCGGGTCGACAAAGATGGCTCGGGCGATGGTGTTGTTGGCCTCGTTGGCCTGCGGAAACTCATCAACACGGCCGTTGCCGTCGGCGATGACGATGACGAAGCCCGGCCCGCGCCAGCGCTCGGGCACGACGATGCTGCTGGTGATGGTGGTGTAGCCCTCGTCGGGGGCCAGGGCGGCGCCGTTTTCGAAGATGCCGATGAGGATGTCGTCGGCGCCGGGCTTGTTGTCCAGCGACAGATAGACGTAGTCGTTCCAGCGCGACGGCGTCGCCACGCTGCCGCGGTTGACGACCTGGAAGCTCACCGCCAGCGTCGCGCCGGCCTGCACCCGGTCGGGGGTGGTGATGGTCTGCACCTGCAGGTCGGGGCGCGGCAGCAGCGACAGCACCAGGGGCCGGTCGTCGCCCAGGGTGTTGTTGCCTTCACCGCTGCCTGCCGCCGCGCCTTCGAACACGCGGTTGCTGCTGTCGGTAGTGACGTTGACCTGCCACACACCCTGGACGCGGGCCGGCAGCGTGAAGCGTTCGGTGCGCGTGTAGGTGATCCCGGGCGCGACACCGGCGGTGTATTCGAAGGAGCCCAGGGTGATGGGCGATACCGTCGGGTTGGCGATGTTGCGCAGCACGACCAGGTCGCGCCAGTCACCGCTGGCGGTGGACTCGCCGTCGTTGCGCACCGTCCAGGTGACCTCGATCACCGAGCCTTCGTCGGCCGCCTCGGGCGCGACGATGTCGATCACCACCAGGTCGGGCGCCGGCGCCAGCGCGATCTGCGCCGGGCCGCCACTGCGGCTGTTGTTGTCGGTGTAGATGAACTCGTAGGGGCCGCTGGTCGAGACCTGCGCGTACAGCGGGCCCGAGTAGCCGTTGGGCACGGTGACGTTGACCGTGCGCTCATAGCTCTCGGTCGGGCCCAGTGCGCCCAGGTGCTGGGTGTTGATCGAGGCGACGAACTGGTTGCCGGCCGCATCCCTGGTCAGGCGGATGGTGTCGAACCAGGCGGCGATGTTGGTGACGCCTATGCCCTGGTTGACGACCGTGTAGGTGACCGCCAGGGGCCGGCCCGAGAGCCCCGTATCGGGCAGGCTGACGCTGCTGACGACGAGATCGGCGTTGGGCCGCGGCAGCACGTCCAGCTGGGCCGGCGCCGCGCCGGTGTTGTTGGCGCGCAGGCCGTTCTCGAACACCGTGCCGGCCGGGTCGCTGCGCACCAAGACGTTGAAGCGCCCGCTCAGCGACGCCGGCGCGAACATCGTCTCCTGGCGGCTGTAGCTCTCGCCCACGGCCAGCCCGGCCGCGCGCACGAAGCTGCCCAGCACGACATCGTCGCCGTTGCCGAACACGCCGTCGCGCGACAGCACGACGGTGTCGGTCCAGCTGGTCGTCCGGCCCACACCGGTGCCGATGTTGCTGACCGTCCAGCCCACCGTCACGCGCGCCGGGTCGGCGATCAACTGCGTCGGTGCGGTGACATCGGACACCTGCAGGTCGGCATAGGGCGCCAGCGTGATGGCGATGGGCGTGGCGCGGGTGTTGTTGGTTTCGCCGCCGATCTCGGCCACGGTGTTGGTGGCGTCGGTGACGGCGATCAGGAACCAGTCGCCCTCCACATCCAGAGGCAACGTCAGGTCCAGCGCGCTGCCATAGCCGCCGCCGGCCGCCAGCGGGCCGGTGATGTCGAAGGACGCCAGCAGGCGGTCGCCGGCATTGACGAGGCCGTCGCGCGACAGGTAGTAGCGGTCCACCCAGCCGCCGGTGACGGCGGCACTGCCCTGGTTGGTGACGGTGGGGGTGACGCGCAATAGCGTGCCCGACACGGCAGTGGCCGGCACGTCCAGTGTGCTGACGACGAGGTCGCGGCGTGTCACCTGCGAGGCCTCGGCACTGGCTGCCGTGTTGTTGGCCTCGCGCTGGGCCTCGTAGACGTTGTTCAGCGCGTCGCTGACGACGATGAAGCTGTAGGCACCGTCGGCCAGCGCCGGCAGGCTGACTTGCAGGCTGGCCTGAATGGTCGCACCCACCGCCAGGCCGCCCGTGCGCAGCAGGCTGCCCAGCAAGGTGGCCCCCGCCAGTTGGCCGTCGGCGCTGACGTAGATGCGGTCGGTGAAGTTGACCGCGACCGCCGCCTCGCCGGTGTTGCTGACCGACCAGCTGACCGTCGTCGGCTCCCCGGCCAGCACCGCGGCGGGTGCGCTGCTGTTGCTGACCACCAGGTCGGGGGAAGGCGCGGCCACGATCTGGGTGGCGGCCAGCGCCGCACCGACGTTGTTGGCGGCCGGGCCGATCTCGAACACCGCGTTGTCGGCATCGGTCTGCACCAGCAGCCGGAAGCTGCCCAACAGTTCGAAGGGCAGGAAGACCTGGGCGCGGCCGGTGTAGCTGTCGCCGATGGCCAGCGGCGCGGTGCGCACGACGCTGCCCAGCAGGATGTCGCCGGCGCCCAGCTGGTCGTCGGCGGACAGCCAGATGGCGTCGCGCCAGTTGGCAGCGGCGGCGAAGTCGCCGTCATTGCGCACCCGCCACAGCACCTCGATGGCGCCGCCGCTGTCGGCCTGGGCCGGCGCCGTCACCACCTCGACCGCCAGGTCGGCGCCCGGGGATGTCAATGCCAGCGCTTGCGCCGCGCTGGTGTTGTCGCCGCGCGTGTCGGGTTCGACCACCTCCTGCAACGCGTCGGTTCGCAGGAAAACCTGGAAGGCACCGGCCAGGAACAGCGGCAATGTCAGGTCGCGCGTCTCGGTGTAGCTGGCACCGGGCGCCAGCGCGCCCTGGCGCCGGACTTCGCCCAGCACGATGTCGTCGGCATTGCCGAACACGGCGTCGGCGCTGAGCACGATGCGGTCGACAAAGCTGTCGGCGGTGACATCGGCGCCGGCATTGCTGACGGTCCAGCTCAGCGCCAGGGTCTGGCCGCCGCGGCCGCTGGTGGGCACGCTGAACTGGCTGATGCGCAGGTCGGCGTAGTCGCGCTGCGTGGAGGTGAAGCTGATGCTCGCGCTGTTGTTGTTCTCGGCGCTGTTGCCCTGGGGGTTGAACTCGGGGATGTTGGTGCCGCCGTTGGCATTGCGGTCGGCCTGCACCGTCACCTGGATCTGGCCGGCGCCGCGTTGGCCGTCGGGCAGGCGGAAGCTCAGGCTGCGCTCGATGCTGCCGCCAGCGGCCAGCGCGCTGTTGCCGGGCAGCGCGGGGTCGAAGAACAACACCGTCTCCAGCAGCAGTTCGTTGCTGCCGAGGTTGCGCACCTGGATGCGGTCGTTCCAGCCCGTGGGCGTGGGCCCCAGGCCGGTGTTGATGTCGGTCCAGCGGATGGTGACCAGGGCACCCGAGGCCACGTCCGCGGGCTCGATGCGCAGGTTCTGCACCTGCAGGTCGGGCGCAGCGTTGCCGACGATGCGCGCGCTGTTGTTGGCCTCGGCCGTGTCGCCGGGGTTGTTCTCGAAGATGACGCCGCCACTGTCGCTGCGCACGATGAATTCGAACAGGCCGCTGCCCACCAGCCCGGCCGGCCAGGTGAACGTGGCCTGGCGCGTGCGTTCGGCGCCCGCGGCCAGTTCACCGTCGGTGGCCGGCACATGGGCCACCCGCAGGTCGGCCAACACCTGGCCGCTGCCGATGTTGCGCACGAACAGTTGGTCGCTGAAGCCCGCCGTCACCGCGGCGCTGCCGCTGTTGCGCACCGTCCAGTTGACGGTGACGGTGCTGCCCGGCAGCCAGCCCGCGGCCGGGCTGACGGTCAGCGCCGAAACTTGCAGGTCGGGGTACAGCACCAGCGCGGACGTCACGGCCAGCCGGGCCGTGTTGTTGGCCTCGCCCTGGTCGGCGCCACCGGCCTCGGCGATGAGGTTGGTGACATCGGTCGCGATCTCGAAGCGCAGGTTGCCGGCGCCCGGGTTGCCGGACGGCAATGTGATGACGATCTCGCGCACACGGCGCTCGCCGGGCAGCAGCGGGAGCGCCGCACCCGGCAGGTCGCTGTAGTCCACCAGCAGGTTGCGGATCAGCTCGTTGCGGTCGAGGTTGCGCAACAGCAGCCGATCCAGCCAGGGGCCGGTGGCGGGCTCGTCGCCGCTGTTGAGCACTTCCCAGCGCACCGTCACAGCGCCGCCGGCCTGCAATGTGTCGCCGACCGGCGTGACCGTCAGGTTCTCGATCACCAGATCGGGGCCGGGCACGAAGGCGGACGCGCCCAGACCGGTGATGGGCACCGGTGCCGACAGCGTGGCCGGCTGCACGTTGAACGCATAGTCCATCGTGCCGGTGACGTAGTAACGGCCTTCCAGCAGCAGCGTCCAGGTGCCCTCGTAGGGCAGGGTCGTGACGTCGACGTCGCCGTTGAAGCTGGTCGGACCCCAGAAGCTGCGGCCGAACGGGTCCAGCAGCCGCCACCAGGTGTCGCCGCCGCCGTTGATGCGACGGTCGAAGTAGAACAACTCGCCGGCCTGGGCATTGAAGCTGAACAGTTGCGTCGCGGTGGCCGGGTTCAGGGTGCCGCTGACGACGGTCCCTGGCGTGATGGGGGCGGCCGTAGCCAGGTCGAGCAGGCGGAAGCGGTAGTCGATCACCGCGTCGCCGACACCGGTGACGGCCAGCACGTAGTTGCCCGGTGGCAATTCGTAGAAGCTGCTGCCGTCGATCGAATCGCTGCTCTGGAAACTGCGGTCGCTGGTGACGGTGCCGCGCGGGCCCACCAGGCTCCAGCGCAGCGCGCCGGTGTTGGTCTGGCCGTCGAAGATGACGCGGGTCGTCTCGGTCAGCGTGAACGTGTGTCGGTCGGTCTGGCCGGGATGGGCGATGGCGGCCTCTACCAGCGCGCCCAGCGACAACGCATTGCTGTCGTCGGTGATGCGATGCACCTTGAAACCGATGTTGGCGGTGCCGCTGACGTAATAGCGGCCCTCCACCAGCACGGTATAGCGGCCGCTCAGGCTCAGCGTGGTCGCGCCCACGTCAGAGCCCATGCCCGTCGTGCCCCAGACCGGGCGGCCCAACGGGTCGAGCAGGCGCCAGCGGGTGTCGCCGCCGCTGTTGGCCGTGCTGTCGAAGTACCAGCGCTCGCCGGCCACGGCGTCGAAGCGCCAAGCCTGGGTGGACGTGGCCGGGTTCAGCGTGGCGCTGACCGCCTGTCCCGACTCGATCAGGGTCGCCGCGCTCAGGTCCACCAGCTGGAAGCGGTAGGCGCCGGCGACATCGGTCGCGCCGCCCACGGTCAGCTTGTAGTCGCCGGCCGGCAGCACGACGAACGAGGCCCCGTCGGCCGAGTCGCTGCTGATGAAGTTGCGGTTGGCGGTGACCGTGCCCTGCGGCCCTTCCAGCGACCAACGCAGGTTGGTGTTGTTGGTCTGACTGTCGAAGACGACCAGGCGCTCTGTGGCCAATGTGAAGGTCCACGCATCCTGCTGGCCGGGCATGGCCAGCGTGGAGTCGACCACCGCGCCCAGCGCCATCGCCGCGCTCTGATCGGCCACGCGGTGCACGGTGAAGCCGTAAGCGACATTGACGGTGTTGTTGAAGCGCCCTTCCACCAGCAGCGTGTAACGGCCCGGCACATCGAAATTGACGCGGCCCGGGTCGGCGGCCACGCCATTGCCCTGGAACACCGGCCGGCCCCAGGGGTCCACCAGGCGCCAATGGGCATTGGGGTTGCCTGCCGTGCTGCTGTCGAAGAAGAAGACGTCGCCGGCAGCGACATCCAGCCGGTGCAACTGCGTGCTGTTGCCGGGGTTGAGCGTGGCGCTGACGGCCACGCCCGGCGTGATGGCGGCCGCGCCCGCCAGGTCCAGCAGCCTGAAGCCGTACGCGCCCGTGGTGTTGCCACTGCCGGCCACGCGCAGGCGGTAGGTGCCGGGCTGATTGAGCACCAGCAGGGGGCTGTTGCTGCCCAGATCGAAGCCGTCGACATGCAGGCTGCGCGACGACAGCTCGACGCCGCGCGGCCCCGTCAGGCCCCAGCTGAAGCT